>USNA01000063.1 GCA_900555955.1 uncultured Collinsella sp.
TCCGGGTTGGGGCGGCGCCGTTGTTTAGGGGGTACACTGGGTGGCGACTTTTAGTTTATCTACTACCTGATGGGGTGTTTTTTATGGGCAAGAAGTCTCGAGCTCGGGTTGCTGCGGCGGGAACTCGCAAGGATCCTGGTCATCGGGTTGCCGAGGGTAAAAAGGCCGATCGTGCTGAGAAGGACAAGAAAGTCGGCGCGCATGCTCATCCTGAGTGGGCGCCTCATTTGAATTCGGCTAGTGAGGATTTGACTGCCAAGTTGTTTACTCTGGTCGAGGTAATTTTGGGCGTGGTGCCCCTTGTGGTTATCGGTTTATTCTTGGCTTCGAAGGACGCCACGAGTGTCGATAAACTCACCGAGGTCTTTTCGCAGGACCCCTCGATGGTGGTCTCGTTTATTTCTGCGTGCTTGCAGCCGTTTGTGGCGTACATGCTGTATATGGTCTACCGCAAATACTGCGAGGGTGATGCGGGCTTTGCCGCCGGTAACCTGATCGGTCTTTTGTGCTCCGAGATCCTACTGCTCAATATCCCGGGCGTCATCGGTATGGGCATTTTGCTGTGGCGTGTTTGGCGCAACGTCGCCCCGCACTTTGAGAGCTGGTTGTTTGAACGCCGTGCAATGGGCGTGCTGGCAGACATCGCGGGCTCGCTCGTGATTCTAGCCTTGGCGTTTATGTGCGCCACCGCCGCCCGAGGTCTCGCAGGCATGTAGTCTGTCCTCACCGACCACGGAGCGCAGGGCGGGGAAACCTTTCCCTCTCGCTCACGGCTTCGCAGGGTCGCGCGAGGCAAAGGTTTAGGGAAGGCGATCCGGCCTCCCGCCCTGCGCTCCGGCGTTGAGTCGTCGCGTGCTCGTTACAGAAAAGCTGATAATAAGTTTGTGTGCCGCCCTTTGGGGCGGCACTTTTTGTGTGGGGTCCCGGTCTCCACAATTTTCGTCAAGCTATTGGTTAGATTTTGGTCAGTTGGCGTAAGGGTGGAAGGCCAAAAGATTGTTGGCGAAAAAAGCTCAGAGAAAGTGCTGGTAGGGGAGTTGTTGAGCTTTTCGACAGCTTTTGAGCAGAAGAAACTTTGTGGCTATTGCCGGCGATTGCGTTGTCGCGGTCATGGCGGTGCGGGATGCTGGTCGTAAGCGTCGAATGCTCCGATTTTGGAGGCCAGCATGGATCTGTTTCTTGAGACTCCGCAGCAACAAGCCGAGCGCATGTTGCGCCAACAGCAACGGCTTATGGAGATGCAAATGCAAGGGGTAGCCGCCCAGCCCCCTGCGCAAAATGCCACGCCTGCGGTTTCGCCTGCGGGCGGATCGGCGCCAGAGAACTATTCCGTACAACAAGATTCATATGCGCAGGAGCTTGCGTTCGACAAACGCCGCACGCGTCGTCGCCGCGTGGGCCAGCGCCTGCGCACATTGGCGATGATCGTGCTCATTCCGCTAGGACTTGCGGCGATTTTCTTGGTCTCGTATGCGCTCACCTGCATCCTCAACGGTGCTTCGCCCGGCGAAGTGCTCCAATATCTGTCAGCCCTGGGCCAGCGCCTAGGCGACGTCATGACAACCATTCGCACCGGCTGGGAGAGCTAGCGTTTTAGCGTCCGCGGCTCTAAGAGAAATTTGTCTGCAAGGCAGTGGGTGATCCGTGCGTGTGGCGGGGTAAGATTGATCGCGGTTTTGATTGATGACCGATTGAGTTTGTTGGGCGGAGTCTATGTCTGCTATTGATATCGTGCTTGTTGTGATCGCCTTGGTGGCGGTGGGGGTTGCTGTGGCTTGCGCCCTCCAGCTCAAGAGCCTGCGTGCCGAGTTGCGGGAGCGTGGCGACAGTAGCGCGGAAACGCTGGCAGCACTCGAGCAGGCCAACAACGCGCTCGATGCCCTGAACGTCGCGCTGGCCGAAACTCGCCGCACGGCCAACGCCATCGCGCAGCAGCAGACGACAGATGCGGCCGTGGGGCAGCAACGTTACCTGACCATTGCACGTGAGTTTTCGCAAGCTGGTGACCGGATGGATGACCTTCGCCGCGAGACGGCCCAACAGCTCGGTGCCAACCGCGAGGGCATCGAGCACCGCCTGGACAAGGTGCGCGAGACGGTCGATGCCCAGCTGGGTGCTATCCGCAAAGACAACAACGTGCAACTCGATCAGATGCGCGCGACGGTGGACGAGAAACTCTCCCGCACGCTCAACGATCGCCTGTCGGCATCGTTTAAGCAGGTGAGCGACCAGCTCGAGGCCGTGTACAAGGGCCTGGGCGACATGCAGTCCATCGCCACCGGCGTGGGCGACCTTAAGCGCGTGCTGGGCAACGTGAAGGCGCGTGGTATTTTGGGCGAGGTGCAGCTGGGTGCAATTCTGGCGGACATTCTTACACCCGACCAGTATCTGGAAAACGTCGCCACCAAGCCCGGCGCCTCGGGGCGCGTTGAGTTTGCCGTCAAGCTGCCGGTGGACGAGGGCGATCCCGTGCTGCTGCCGATTGACTCCAAGTTTCCGGGCGACGCGTACGAGCATTTGCTCGACGCGCAGGAGTCGGGCGATGCGGAGACCGTGGCGGCTGCGCGCAAGACGCTCGACACCATGGTCAAGCGCGAGGCCAAGGATATCTGCGAAAAGTACCTGAGTGTGCCGGCAACGACCAACTTTGGCATCATGTTCGTGCCGTTTGAAGGACTGTACGCCGAGGTCGTCAGCCGCCCCGGGCTTATCGAGACCCTGGGCCGCGACTATCACGTCAACGTTGCCGGCCCCAGCACCATGGCGGCCATTCTCAACAGCCTGCAGATGAGTTACCAAACGTTTAAGCTGCAAAAACGCACCGACGATGTACTGCGCGTGCTCTCCGCTGTCAAGGCCGAGCTGCCGCGCTATCAAAAGGCGCTGCGCCGCGCCCAGCAGCAGATCGAGACCGCGGGCAAAACGGTCGAGGGCATCATCACCACGCGCACCAACGTCATGGAGCGCAAGCTCAAGGACATCGACGCCCTGGAAGATGCCGAGGAGGCCGACGAGATCTTGGGGCTTACGTCTGCGAGCCTGCTCGCAGACCAAAAAGACGAGGACTAGCTTCATCTGACGGCGGGGCGCCTGCGCAAGCGCGGGGCGCGGGCGCTTTTCGCGTCGCACTTGCCTGAAGTGCGCTTTAGTGTGCAACAATGGCGTTTCGCCCTATCAGACGCGAAAGGAAGCCCATGTCTCAGAGAAACACCAGTCCGCTCAAACGCTCCACCGTGCGTCGCACGCTGCAGCGTTTTTGGGACGTCACGCGCACGCAGCCGCTGATCGTCTTTCTCTCGGTGTTCTCGTCGGCGGGCTACATCTTTTTGCTCACGTTTGCCAACACCTATGTGATGGCCCTCATCGTCGACCGCGTCCAGGCCGGTCCCGTGGCAGGCGACCAGGTGTTTGAGGTCTTTGGTCCTTACATTCTGGCGCTCGTGCTCGTTAACCTAGTGGGCCAAATCCTCTCCAAGCTGCAGGACTACACCGTCTACAAGCTCGAGATTGCGGGCAACTATCACCTGGCGCGCCTGTGCTTCGACACGCTCTCCAATCAATCCATGACATTCCATACCAGCCGCTTTGGCGGATCGCTCGTGAGCCAGACGAGTCGTTTTATGAGCGGCTATACGGGGCTGGTGGACGTGACGGTGTATTCGCTCATCCCCACCATCACCTCGGTCGTCTGCACCGTGGCCGCACTCGCCCCGGTGGTACCGACGTTTACCGTGATCCTGGTGTGCATCATGGTCGTCTACATTGCGTTTGTCTGGCTTATGTACAAGCGCATCATGCCGCTTTCGGCCGCGACGTCCGCTGCGCAGAACAAGCTCTCGGGCGTGCTCTCCGACGCGGTCACGAACATCTTGGCCGTCAAGACCTGTGGGCGCGAGGACTTTGAACGCGATCTGTTCGACGCCGCCGATCGTGCCGCGCGCGATGCCGAGACGGTCTCGATGCACGCCATGATGCAGCGCAACTTTACGACCTCGGGTCTTATCGTCATCACCATGGCCGTGGTGAGTGTGTTCGTGGCGGGCGGCAACGCGTGGTTTGGCATCTCGGCCGGCTCGCTCGTCATGATCTTTACCTATACCTATAACCTCACCATGCGCCTGAACTACGTGAGTTCCATGATGCAGCGCATCAACCGCGCTTTGGGCGATGCGGCCGAGATGACGCGCGTGCTGGACGAGCCACGTTTGGTGGCAGACGACCCGGACGCCCCTGAGCTCAAAGTGACCGAGGGCGCGATTGATTTTGAGCACCTGAGCTTTGCGTACCGTGACGCTGCGGCGGGCGAGAGCGTGTTCGATGACCTGACGCTTCATGTGGCGGCGGGCCAGCGCGTGGGCCTGGTGGGCAAATCGGGCTCGGGTAAGACGACGCTCACCAAGCTGCTGCTGCGCCTGGACGATGTTCAGGGCGGCCGCGTGCTCGTGGACGGTCAGGATGTCTCGCGCTGCACGCAGCAGAGCCTGCGCCGCCAGGTTGCCTACGTGCCGCAGGAGGCGCTGCTGTTCCATCGCTCCATTCGCGAAAACATTGCCTACGGTCGTCCCGACGCCACTGATGAGCAGATTCGCGAGGCCGCGCGCCTGGCCAATGCCATGGAGTTTATCGACCGCTTGCCCCGTGGCTTTGACACCATGGTGGGTGAGCGCGGCGTCAAGCTCTCGGGCGGCCAGCGTCAGCGCGTGGCCATCGCCCGTGCCATCCTAACCGACGCGCCGATTCTGGTGCTCGACGAGGCGACCTCTGCCCTCGACAGCGAGTCCGAGGCGCTGGTGCAGGAGGCGCTCGAGAACCTGATGCGTGGACGTACCTCCATTGTGGTGGCACATCGCCTGTCCACCGTGGCGGCGCTCGACCGCATTGTGGTGCTGGCCGATGGCGAGATTGTCGAGGACGGCACGCATGCGCAGCTTGTCGAGGCGGGTGGCGAGTACGCGAGCCTGTGGAGCCGTCAGACCGGCGCATTCTTGGAGGCGTAAGCGACTCGGACGTGGGACAATTGTGCCCATAAGTTTATTGTGCCGTTGAGCCGAGGAGTCGTTATGCCACGCGAGACCAATGCCGCCAAGCGCGAGCGCGCCATCGAGGTGTGTGAGCGCCTCAACCGTCGCTATGGCCCGGTCGAGTGCTTTTTGGACCACGAGAATCCCTTCCGCCTGCTGATCGCGGTGCTGCTTTCGGCGCAAACGACCGATGCACAGGTCAACAAGGTGACGCCGCGGCTGTTTGCCCAGTGGCCCACGGCCGAGGCCATGGGCGGGGCGGGCGCGGCTGACGTGGCAGACACTATCAAGTCACTCGGCTTCTACAAGAGCAAAGCCAAGCATGCCGTCGAGGCCGCGCAGATGATCGTCGCCGACTATGGCGGCGAGGTGCCGGCCGACATGAAGGAACTCGTGAAGCTGCCGGGCGTGGGACGCAAGACGGCGAACATCGTGCTCAACGTGGGGTATGGCATCGTGGAGGGCATTGCGGTGGACACGCACGTCAACCGCATTGCGCACCGCCTGATGCTGAGTCCCAAGACGCATGCCAAGGAGCCGCTCAAGACCGAGCAGGATCTGCTCAAGATTTTGCCGCACGAGTATTGGGAGTCGGTCAACCATCAGTGGATCACCTTTGGTCGCGAGATCTGCGATGCCCGCAAGCCCAAGTGTGACGAGTGTCCGCTGGCAGATTTGTGCCCCAGCGTGCGCGTAGCGGGGTAGGGCGGAACGCATCTTCGTCTGGCGTTTTTTGCGGGGCTGGGTTTGCCCTTGAGCCGGAGTCCTCTCCATGCGCTACCATGACAGACAATGTATTTGACGTACGACCCGCCGAGCTTGCCTCGGCGGGCTTTTGGCGTTGCGATGCCGGAGGAACAGCATGCTCATTCACCGTATAGCCGCGCAGCTCTACACTGCCGAGGCACTGCAGACCGTCGAGGCCGGACTCGATGCCGGCGAGGACGTGACGCTGGCTGTGTCGCAGTCGGGTCGCACGCTTATGGCGGCGGCCCAGTTTGCGCGTCGTCCGCGCCCGACGGTCTACATTGTGAGCGGCGAGGACGCGGCCGATCGCGCTGCGCGCAGCCTGGCCGCCTATGTGGGGCCGGCGCAAGGGTGGCGGTTTCCCGGGCCGGCATTGG
>USNA01000064.1 GCA_900555955.1 uncultured Collinsella sp.
GAGCCGTTACGCGGTTTGGTAAAACCGCGTAACTACAGCGCCTCCGCGCAGCGTTTACAGATATGAGCGTGGCCGTTGTACTCGCCGACGGTGGTGCGATAGTTCCAGCAACGGTCGCAGCACTCGCCCTCGGCAGCCTCGATGGCAACGGAGAGCTCCTCGCCCTGGGTCAGCTCAACATCGGAAACGATGTAGAACTCGGCCAGGTCGACCGCCTTGTCGCCGGTCAGCAGCGCGTACATCTCGGCGGGAACGACCGCCTTGACGCGGACCTGCTGGCTCTTAGTGAAGGTGCCGACGGAGCGGGCCTCCTCAAGGGCCTTGGTCACGGCGCTACGGAGCTCGAGTGAAGCCTCAAGCACGCCCTCGAACTCATTGGCCTCGTCGACCGTGATGGGCGACTTGTACCAATCGAGCAGCGCGGCGTACTTCTGGTGATCGACGCAGCCTGCGGGCGCATAGGCCATGGCCTCGTCGACCGTGTAGGACAGGATCGGCTGCAGGTCGCGCATGAGCATCGAGAAGAGCTCGGCCAGCACGGTCTGGGCGCTGCGGCGCTCGAGCGAGCCGGGCTTGTCGCAGTACAGACGGTCCTTCAGGGCGTCGAGATACACGTTGGAAAGCTCGGTAACCACAAAGTCGTAGAGCGCACGGTAGGCGCGCGGGAACTCATAGCTGGCGTAGGCGTCGTCGACCTCGGCCTGGACCTGGGTCAGACGGGCAACCATGAGCTTGTCGAGCGGCAGCAAGTCGGCAAAGGCGACACCATCGGTCTCGGGCTCAAACTGACCCTCGAGCTCGGAGAGCAGGAAGCGCAGCGTGTTGCGGAAACGACGGTAGGCATCGGACGTACGAGCGAGAATCTCGTGGTCGATGGAGACGTCGGAGCTGGTGTCGACGGAGGCAACCCACAGGCGGATGATGTCGGCGCCCATCTCGTCACAGACCTTATTGGGGTCGATGACATTGCCGAGCGACTTGGACATCTTGCGGCCCTGGCCATCGAGTGTGAAGCCCTGCGAGACGACCGCCTTGTACGGAGCATGGCCGTTGGCACCCACCGAGGTGAGCAGCGAGCTCTGGAACCAACCGCGGTGCTGGTCGGAGCCCTCAAGGTACACATCCGCCGGATACTCCAGCTCGGGACGGTACTCGCAGACGGCCTTCCAGGAGACGCCGGAGTCCCACCACACGTCGAGGATGTCCTTATCGGCCTTGAGGTGATGACCGCCGCACTTGGGGCAGACGCAGGCCTCGCCCAGGTAGCTCTCGGGAGCGTCGGTGAACCAGGCGTCGGAGCCCTTCTCGTGGAAGAGCTTGATGACGGCGTCGAGCGTGGCGTCGTTCATGACCTTCTCGCCGCAGTCGGCGCAGGTGTAGCTGGGGATAGGCACGCCCCAGTTGCGCTGACGGCTGATGCACCAGTCGGGACGCTGCTCGACCATGGCGCCGATGCGGTTGGCGGCGTGAGCCGGATACCACTTGACGTTCTCGCGAACCTCCTTGCCAGCCTGCTCACGCAAACCGGTCTTGTCCATAGAGACAAACCACTGGTCAGTAGCACGGAAGAGCACCGGGTGCTTGCAGCGCCAGCAGTGCGGATAGCTGTGCGTGATCTTCTTCTCGAGGACCAGGGTTCCGCGCTCGCGCAGGAACTCGATGATGTGCGGGTTGGCCTCATCGGTATCCATACCGCTGAAGGGGCCACCGGTACCAAACTCCTCACCAGTGTAGAACTTGCCGTCGTCATCGACCGGCATGCAGATGTCGGTGATGCCCTCCTTGAGGCAGGCAAAATAGTCGTCGACGCCGTGGCCGGGCGAGTTGTGGACGATACCGGTACCGTCATCGACACCGACGTAATCGGCCAGCAGCGCCACGCCCTCAACACCGTCAAAGATTGGCTGCTTGTAGTGGATGTGGTGGAAGGTCTCGGCGGGAACCACATAGGGCTTGCCGTCGACCATAACCGGGGTGTACTCCCAGCCAAACTCCTCACAGCACTTGGGAGCCAGGTCCTCGAGCATGACCTCGGCACGACCATCGTGCTCAACGGCAACGTAGGCGGCGCCGGGCTTGAGGGAAACGGCCTGGTCGGAGGAGATGGTCCACGGCGTGGTCGTCCAGATGATAAAGTCAACCGGGCCGTCGAAGTTCTCGAGGCCGGCGGGCTTGGAAGTCATCTCGAAGCGCACGAAAATGGACGGGCTCGTCTCGTCGGAGTACTCGATCTCGGCCTCGGCCAGCGCGGTGTGGCAGTGCTTGCACCAGTGAACCGGCTTGTGACCGCGATAGATCATGCCCTTATCGAACATGGCCTTGAAGACCTCGATGTCGGCGGCGTCGTGCTGGTGATAGAGCGTCAGATACGGGTTGTCCCAGTCGCCAAGCACGCCCAAGCGACGGAAGCCGGCCTTCTGGAGCTCGATGTTCTCGACAGCGAACTCGTTGCAAAGCTCGCGGATCTTGGCCGTGGAGGTCTGGTTGAACTTCTCGGTGCCGAGCTTCTCCTCGACCTTGTGCTCAATCGGCTGACCGTGGCAGTCCCAACCGGGGACATAGGGAACCTCATAGCCCTGCATCATCCAGTAGCGGTTGATCATGTCCTTGGAGATCTTATTCATGGCGTGGCCGATGTGGATCGGGCCGTTGGCGTACGGAGGACCGTCGTGCAGCACGAACTTCTTGTGACCCTCGTTCTTCTTCAGAACCTGCTCGTAGACCTTGTTGTCCTGCCAGTCCTTGAGTCGCTTGGGCTCGGACTTGGAAAGACCGGCACGCATGGGAAAACCGGTCTTGGGCAGATTCATCGTCTGCTTGTACTCGTTTGCCACGGTACCCCTTTCATGTCGTGGGCGCGCACGCCCGTTGGGCACCAAAAAAGCGCCCGTCCCTACAAGCTGGGACGAAGCGCCACGAAACGAGCTATGCACCCGCAAAAGCTCTTCGCTTAACCACCCAGCTTAGATGCCCTCGCCCGCGTAATCGCGCGCTCGCATCCGTTACTCGGCTGGCCTGTATCGACGACCATCTCGGCGATATCTACTAAGATGTGCCTGTGCGGCACGTCCGTTGGGACCGCAGCTCCGGGGTGATTTTCATCGGTCGCATGCACGGGTTCTCAGCGCTCCCCGCTCTCTGTAGTATGCGAACGGCCGACTACTCGTCCCCATCAACGCTTATGCGGAGTATGCTAGCACGTTCCGCGCCGGCGAAAAACCCTCAACACTGGTTTTATACGTTCGAAATTTCTCGCTATTACAGTCCTTCTCTAGGAGCAAAATACCTGAAAGCACTTTATCGAACGAAAGAAGGTTGCTATGCGCACGATTGGAATGAGCGACTACACCGTTGGCGAGGATTGCTTTACCGAGCTGCCAACTGCACTGGCGGAGTACGGCGCGAAGAAAGTCGCCATCATTGGCGGCAAGCGAGCCCTGGCTGCGGCGCTGCCGGGAATCGAGGCGGCACTTGAAGGTACCGATGTCGAGGTCCTGGAGACGCGCGTCTATGGCACCAACAGTACGCGTGCCAATATCGCCAAGGTCGTGAACTCCCCTGCCTGCCAGGAGGCTGATGTTCTTATCGCCTGCGGCGGCGGCAAGGCGCTCGACACCGTCAAGACGGCGGCCATCGAGCTCAAGAAGATCATCTTCACTGTCCCGACGATCTGTTCCAACTGCTCCGCCGCGACCGCCATTGCCGTCGTGTACAACGACGACGGCTCGCTCGAGGGCTATTCGTACCCCAACCGACCGGCGCACATCTTCATCAACCCCAAGATCATCGCCGAGGCTCCGGCGGAGTACTTCTGGGCCGGCGTGGGCGATGCCCTGTCCAAGCAGCCCGAGGTCGAGTACGCAACGAGCGCGGGTAATTTGGAGCACACCGCCGGTCTTGGCCTGGCGCTTGCCCACACCTGCTCCGAGCCGCTGTTTACCTATGGCGTCCAGGGTCTTGAGGACGTGCGCCAGGACCTGTCGAGCGAGGCCGTCAAGCAAATCGCACTCGATATCGTGGTCAACTCGGGCTATGTCTCGAACCTGACCAACCAAAACGATTACTACTACAACTCGAGCGTGGCGCACGCGTTCTACAATGCGACGTGCAGCATTCCGCGCGAGGGAACCTATCTGCACGGCGAGGTCGTAAGCCTGGGCGTGCTCGTGCTGTTTGCCTATACTGGCGATACCGAGAACCTTGAGCGCTACGCCGCCTTTAACAAGCAGATGGGCCTACCCGTAACGCTTGAGCAGGTCGGGCTTTCCGAGGCCGACATCCCTGCCCTGTGCGAGTATGCCCACGCCACCAACGAGTGGAAGCAGGGAAACCCCGAGCCCTTCACCGACGAGAAATTCGCCGCCGCCATCAAGGCCGCCAACGCCTACGGCCACACGCTCTAGGCCTAGCCCAAAACCACCACAAGGGAGCAGCACCTTAGGTGTGTCCAGTTAAGAAAACATTCTAAGGCGAGAGAGAAACGGTATAGCTTCGGCTATGCCGTTTCTTTCATTTTTGCCTGCTATCAAATACTTTGGACATTTCCAAAATCCCAATACCTTTGTAGTAGATATCTACCTCTTGTCTGCGGTTGATTTTGCTATGAGGATCGGTCGCTGAGTGAATGACGATCTTCTCAACGAACTCATGCAGGATACGGGGTGTCAACTCCGGGATATCGGTGTATTGGCGGACAACGGACAGAAACCTGTCAACATCGGCACTTTTGCCTTCTACTTCTTCGATTTCCTCACGGAGTATTGCATCCTGTGCCTGCAAACCAGCCTGTTCCACTTCATAATCGGTGGACAGCTTGTGAAAACGCTCGTCTGTCAGCTTGCCACTGATGCTGTCCTCATACAGCCGCTTGAAGATCATATCCAGTTCTGTGATACGCTTCTCACCCTCCGACAGCAGCTTGCGTTTTTTGGCAAGACCTTTATTGCGTTCCTTTACATCCATATCCATGACCATTTGAACGAAACGGTTTTCATGGCTTCTGGCGAAGGACACGATCTCCCGCAGATTTTGAAGGATCAATTCCTCCAGGATAACCGTTCGGATGGAGTGTGGTGTGCCACACACCTGCTTCCCTTTGCGATATCCAGAGCAGATGTAGTATTCCTGATCCTTTCGGAAGCCGGTCGCTCTGCACTGGTACAGGATCGAGCCACAATCAGCACAGTACATCATGCCGGAGAACATTCCCATTTCGCCCATCTTTGTCGGACGGCGCCGTGATTGCCGCGCCTGCTTTACCGCCTCGGCAATGGCTTCTGTCCAGATGGGTTCATGGGTATTCTCAAAGATGACCCATTCACTTTCGGGATTTTTGATTGTCTTTTTGCTCTTGTAGGACTTCTTTGTGGTCTTGAAGTTCACCGTATGTCCCAGGTATTCACGCCAGCGATCCATAATTCCCGCAATCGTGGTATTATCCCAGCCATAAGGATCGCCCTGCTTTTTTACATTACAAGGGATGCCTTTGCTTTCATAGTAAGCGGCAGGCGTGAGGATTTTCCGTTCCCGCAGCTTTCGTGCTATCTGGGACGGTCCAAACCCATCCATAACATACAGCCCGATTTCATAGACCACATCGGCAGCCTCACGGTCGGGTATCCAATGTTTGCTGTCATCCGGGTCTTTCATGTATCCGTAGGGCGCATTAGTCGTCAAATGTTCTCCGGCGTTCCCTTTGACCTTCATAACGGCACGGATTTTCTTGCTGGTGTCTTTCGCATACCACTCATTGATGATATTGCGGAAGGGGGTAAACTCATTGTCGCCCTGGTTACTGTCCACCCCATCGTTTACGGCAATAAAGTGAACATCATGCTCCGGGAACATGATCTCGGTATACATACCCACCTGCAGATAATCACGGCCAAAGCGGGACATATCCTTGATGATGACCCGTTTGACGATCCCTGCCTCCACATCGGCAATCATCTCCTGGAAACCAGGCCGATTGAAGGTCGTTCCCGAAATGCCGTCGTCAATGTAAAAGCGGAAGTTGGTGTACCCGTGTTCAAGAGCGTACTTCTGTAAAATTTTCTTTGGCTCTGTTAGACCAGGATTGACATTCCGCCCCGTCATCTTCTTGCGATTGCACA
>USNA01000065.1 GCA_900555955.1 uncultured Collinsella sp.
TTTGCCCCACAGAGGGGGGGGGTGGGGGCGCGGGGCGCCCCCCCTGCCGATACGGTGCTCGTCGGTTTTTGGTGCGACAAGGGCGCGTGCACGCCTTCGGTCGCGGCGTTGCTTTCCGCCTTGCACGGCAAGCGCGTCTTTCTGTTTGGCACCTGCGGTTTTGGGGCCGACCAGAGCTATTATCAGCAGATTATCGATCGTGTGACCTCCAATTTGGCTGAGGATGCCGAGCTTGCGGGTTGGGCGATGTGCCAGGGCAAGATGGGCCCTGCCGTAAAGCAGCGCTACGAGGCCATGCTCGAGCAAGATCCCGACAATGTCCGCTTTAAGATGCTGCTCGATAACTGGGTCGCCGCAAAGGATCACCCCACCAAGGAAGATCTGGACAACATGGCTGCAGCCGCCAAAAAGGCCGTGCTGGGGGAGTAGCTCCCATCGCTGACGGCGGTCGGTCCATCTTTCTAAATGAAACGTCCTCCCGGGCGTCGGGGCACGAAGTTCCCTGCTCTACAGTCCTGCGCAAGACGAAGGCCACATTAAGTGGCCTTCTTTGCGTGCGGAACTCGCGATGAACTTCGTGCCCCGCCGTCCGGGAGGACGCCTCTTTATTGATGGGAGGCCTGATAGGTCGATGGTTCCGTGCCCGGATGCGTCCAAAGTGGGACGGGCTTTCCGGATGGGCAGGCTTTCGAAAAATGCGTCCCGGAATTTGCCTTTGGAATGGGACGTAGTTTCCCGTTGAGGTGCTTTGCGGAAAGTGCATCCCACTCTGGGCGGTCGAAGTGGGACACACTTTCCCAAAGGCGCTCCAACGGGAAATTGCGTCCCATTATTCGGTCAAGAAACGGGATGCATTTTCCCAATGAGAGCAAAACCGGAAAATGCATCCCACAATCAGCCCTCAAAGTGGGACGCCGTTTCCCGATGAGGCACTCGACGGAAAATACATCCCAGAAATGGCCTTTGAGCTGGGATAAGATTTCCGCGGCATCTCGGATTCTCAAAAATGAGACACGCCGTTGGCGAAAATGAGACACGTGATATCGGGCATCGGATGTATCATTTGCAAAAATGAGTCCACTCCACTCGAATAAAGCGAGGTCCCTCATGTACGTTCCACACCCCCGTATCCGTAGGCTGTCGAAAATCCCGCTTGTTGGGATGGCGGCGCTTGCTGCGTTGATCGCCACGAGCGTCGCCTGCTTCACGGCCACGCCCCAGGTTGCCCAGGCGGCAGACGCGCCCGCAATCACCGATATGACCGAGCAGGATTATCAAGCCCTGGGTCTGGGCACGAGCGAGGACATTCCGGCCGATACCGTTGGCCCCTATTCCACTGATACCCCCACGACGTTTGCCACGCGCAGCGAGGTCTATATGGCAGCTAACGGTAGCCATGGCAATCGCTACACTCTGCGCGACAAGCTCGAGAACGTCGAGCGCGGTGACATTGGCGGCAGCAGCAAACTCACCGATGGCTATGGAAGTGTGTGGGGCGCCGCAAAGTTCTGGCAAAACGTCAACAACTTCGATACGAACAGCGATCTCTACAAGCATAGCGACTACGGTGGCGGCACCTGGTCGTACCTAAGCAACAATGAGTCCTCAACAGTACTCGCCAACGACAACAACGGTTTCTCGGGCATTCACGCCACGAGTGTTGAGTTCTGCAGCGACGCCAGCACGGGCAAAAAGAGCCGCGTTGCCGAGCTCCGTGCCTACGGCGACAGTTCCTCCACGACGATTGACGGCAAGTCATACGCCGGAAAGGTTGAGCTGGTCCTCTACTCGTTTAGCAACGGGCGCACGCGCACTCTCGACACACACCTGCCGGTGACGGTCAACACTAATATGATGTACGAAGGCCGTTTTAAGTACCTGGATGCCGGTTACCTGCAAGAGCACGACGCCGTATTTGATGTCGAGGCGGGCGATGTCGATGGCGACGGCGTCGACGAGCTTTTTGTCTACGCGGGCTGCTATGTCGACGAGAACGGCGTGCGCAAGGCTGTAGTCGACATGTATGACTTGGAGGGCGGCAACTGGAAGCAAAGCGTCGTCAAGATCGATGCCGGTAACGCCGCGGACTACACCACGCACAACAAGGGCGGGAACGACTCCTGGACGCAGCTTCAGTCAGCTCCTGTCGTTTCGCTAGCGGCCGGCGACCTCGATCGCGATTTTTGCGATGACCTCGCCATCGTGGTCTCGGCACCCTACGGCAAGAAGAATATTGATAAGTCGACGCATTGCGAGCTGTTTTCGTGGGATGCATCCAAGGGTGCGCTCGTCCATGTCGATGCTCTGGGCGACGCGGGCGCAATCTCCCTCTCCGCGAACGGCAAGACCATGGTCGCTGCGAATGTGACGTTCGGCACGTTTGCCGCCTACGATGAAGAAGGAAAGAAGACGGGTGAAACCGTCACGGGCCTTATTCTTGCGGGCTATGACTGGCAACGCAGCGCTTTTGATTACGGCGCTTCTGACGGCAGCAAGGGGCTGTACGGCGCGCTGTACCGCTACGCGTATTTTGACTCGGAGTCTGGCGAGTTCAAGCTTTCCGATTGCAAGGAATACAGAGACGGGCTCCTCGCCTCCTATGGGCTGATGCATGTGCCCAACAGCGCATGGAAGGATAGCGCTCAGGATAAGCGCTATCCGTGCACCTTGGCGCCTATCGCCCTTGCCACTGCCAACCTTGACGGCCTGTCCGAGCAGCTGGCGGTCGACGAGGTGCTCGTGGGCGGCGATGTGTTCCGCGACTTTGCCTGCAATACGGCACAGAGCGGGGCTCAGGGCTTGGGGTCCATGGTCGGAACCATGAGCATGAGCGGTCAGCAATACAACAGCAGCAACAAGCATGACCACAAGGGTATAGAGCAGGTGTGGATCAGCGACGTCAAGGCGGGCAGCGTCTCGGGTTCGGACCGCTATAACGAGAGCTTTATCGCCGTGGTGGGCAAGCACCGCGACGAGGACCTGCGCAAGAACGATGACTACTATTGGATGACCGCCTCGCATTTTTCGCTCGACGAGAACGGAAAGGTGCGCCGCGGCGAGGAGCAGGTGATTAGCGAGAGCAACCGTCGCGGCACTACCTACGGCACATTTATCTCGCTCGCGCTGCCCGACGTCGACAACGACAGCGTCAAGATCACGTACAAGGACCGCTACAAGGTCTATACCAACCCGCGCGTGCTTGCCGTGCTGCAGGATGCGCCCTATGTTGAGGATCTGGAGCAGGCATACGGCTATCTGGTGTTGGGCGGCACGTCATACGGAGAGGAAAAGGGCACGGGGACATCCCAGGGCTATACCATTGGCGCCGAGTTGGGCGTTGCCGTCGAGGTGCAGACCGGTCCGCCCCTGGTCGCGATGAATGCTTCAGTCGATTTTGCCGCCGAGGGATGCTATGACTACCGGAGCGAGCGCACGGTCAGCGCAAGCGTAAGCTATGAGTCGCATGCCGGCGAGGGTGACAAGGCCGTGCTCTACACGATTCCGATGGTCTATTACGAGTATGAGATCGAAAATGAGGAAACTGGTGGCAAGGGCGTGATGGCGGCGCCCGTGTCGCTCGGCGCGTAGACCTCGGTCGTTAATGTCGAGGCCTATGACCGCATTGCCAAACAGCACAATATGACGCCGCTCAGCTACTTTTTGACCAACCGGTCGGGAGAACCCGGAACCTATCAAACGACGCTCAACGGCGAGACTCCCGTTGGGGATTCCTTTGGCCTGGGCAAGCCTGGCGTAACGCGCGCCTACACGCACGATGGGTTTAACGGCGCCGCCGCGCAGTCGGGGGCGAGCATTGAGCAGACCATCGAAGTCGAGGAGGGCAAGGAGCAGGAGCTCGAGCTCGGCTTGACGCTGAACGGCAGCGTTGTCATGGGCGCGAAGCTCGCAAAGCACGAGTTGTTTGGCGGCCTGTGCTTTGGTGCCAACGCCGGCTTTACTACGGGTAACTCCTCGAGTGAATCGACCGAATACGGCGGCACCGTCGACAACCTGCCCGAGGCCGCGCAGGGCAAGTACGGTTTTGTGTGGCGTCTGGGCGTCAACGCGGTGGATGTCGACAAGTTCGAGGCAGACTCGGGCGACAAGCTCGGCACCAAGGACACCGACCAGTTCTGGATCGTGGGCTATGACGTTAAGGACGTCGAGATGCCCGACGCGCCGGCCGTGACGGGCTTTACGGCAAACGCCGTCGATTCGACCAGCGTTACGTTTAGCTGGGACGATGTACTCGCAAACAAGAGTTGCTTTAGCTACGGCGTGGGCATGCTGCAGAGCAATGCGGCGGATGCGGTCGTCAATAGCTGGAAGATTGCCGACAACACGCAGACCTCGCTCAAGTGGGATGGGCTGCAGCCCAATACGGAGTATCGATTCGCCATCGCCGCCGTTAAGAATGGATCCACGACCGAAACAGGTATTCGCTCGGCAATCATCACGGTCAAGACCATGCCCGATGGCATGACGATGACCGTGAGCGGACCTGCGGCGGATGCTGCGGAGGGGTCGGATCTTGGATACGACTTTTCGGTTGAGCGCACGGCGGGAAGCCACCTGACGCTCTCGGCGATTGGCCATGTGAAGCAACTCGGTGCCGACGATAGCGAAACAGGGCTGGCACCGACCTATATGTGGTACCGCAAGGGCCGCGGCGAGACAGAGTTTAAGCTCGTGGGTGCCGATGGCAACCTCGCGGCTGGAACGGCCTCAAAGCTCGAGATTGACCTGACCGCAGACGATGACGGTGCGCAGTATTACTGCCACGTGGGATACAACGACGTGGGCCTCGACACCGGCACGACGCTCGTGAATATCGAGGCCGAGGAGACGGCGCCCACAACGGTGAACGCCACCCCGATCCGCACGCGCCGCCTGTTCTCACAGGCAAGTGCGGGCGCCAAGAAGTTCCTGGACCATACGCTGGTAAACACCGCCGGCCCAACCGATTCCGAAGGCTCAAAGGACTCCGAGACTCCTGAGACCCCGACGAACCCGGACAAGCCCAAGTCCGACAACGGAGCTAAGACCGACACCAAGGTCAAGACTACGACCACAGCGAAGGACCTCGCAAACACCGGCGACCAAACATTCGCCCTAGTCGCCACCGCAGCAGCAGCGGGAGCAACGCTCGTAGTGATAGCCCTCATCATGCTGATCAAGCGCCGCAAGACCCACTAGTAGCCAGTCGAACATATCGACAACCCAAAAACCCGGGTAGCCAAAAAACAGGCCACCCGGGTTTTCTGTTGAGTGGAGACTCCGCAAGCGGAAACTGCATCCCACAATTAGCGCCCGGAACGGGACACATTTTCCCAACGAGCCTCAACCGGAAAATACATCCCGGAATCCAGCTGAATAGTGGGACACACTTTCCCAATCGGGTCCCAAGCGGAAACTGCATCCCATTCCAGACAAGAATTCCGGGACACACTTTCCGCAAACAAAGAAGGCCACTTAATGTGGCCTTCGTCTTGCGCAGGACTGTCCGAGCAGGGAACCTTATATGCCTCCGCCTGGACAGACGTTTCAGTTGTGGCTCAGCAGCTAGCAGCTACTTAATCTTGGTCGTACCCGGCGCCAGGTTGGGGTCGGTCTCGTTGGCCTCGGTCTGGAAGTGCTCGGTGTACACGTTCTTGCCGTCGCGGAACATCTCGTAGTATTGCATCTTGGCGTAATCCTCGCGCGCCTTGGTGGCGGCTGCGGCTTCGGCGTCGTCACCGGTGACGTTGGAGGAGAGTGCCCAGCGCAGGCTGGCGTCCTCGTAGCCCACGGAGTTGATGGCGGGCAGCGACTCGCGCAGCGTCATGTGCGCCTTCTGGTAGTCGGTCAGCGGGGCGCCGATCAGCTGCATAAGCTGCGTGGACAGGTAGTTGGTGGACAGGTCGTCGACCTCGCTCGTCTGGTCGCAGCCGGCAACGTCGTAGTTGGCCCAGATGATGTAGTCGGTCTGCCACAGGCGCTCTTGATGCGTAGCGTCGTCCTCGCCGGTAAACCACTTATCGTTGAACTTGGACGGGAAGAACGGCTGGGGGGCGCCCCACGAAACACATACCCCCCTCCTCTTGAGCTG
>USNA01000066.1 GCA_900555955.1 uncultured Collinsella sp.
TTACGCAACAGTCGGTGGGGAGTCGGAGTCCTGCCGATACGCGCCTGTATGGTCAGTGCAATTCCTGCAAGAGCCTTCCTCCTTCGCCTTCGGGTAAGCGTGTGGTCGCTGTGGGAGGCTGCATCGCCCAGCGCGATGGTGAGGGCTTGCTTACCAACGTCGATAACGTTAATGTCATTTTTGGTACTCATTCCATTGCGCATGTGGCGGAGCTTATCGCCGAGGCGTTTTTGGATGGCAAGCGCCATATCCGCACGAATGAGCATGAGGATACCGACGCCATGAGTATGCCGTGGCATCGCGAGACGCAGTATCACGCCTGGGTTCCCATCATGACAGGCTGTAACAACTTTTGCACGTACTGCATCGTGCCGTACGTCCGTGGCCGCGAGAAGAGCCGCCCCTTCGAGGAGATTGTCGACGAGGTGACCGGGCTCGTGCGTCAGGGCGTGCGCGAGATTACGCTGCTGGGTCAAAACGTTAACTCCTACGGTCGCGACCTCTTTGGCAAGCCGCGCTTTGCCGATCTGCTGCGCGCCGTGGGCGATACGGGTGTCGAGCGTATCTTCTTTACCTCTTCGCATCCCAAAGATCTGCTGCCCGAGACCATCGATGCTATGGCCGAGACGCCTGCCGTTATGCCGCAGCTCCACCTGGCCGTTCAGTCGGGCTCCACGCGTATCCTTAAAGAGATGAATCGTCGGTACACGCGCGAGGATTATCTGGGCCTGGTCGATCGTATTCGTAACCGTATGCCCGACATTGCGCTTTCGACCGACATCATCGTGGGTTTCCCGGGCGAGACCGAGGAAGACTTTGAGCAGACGCTCTCGCTTGCCGAGACGGTGCGCTATGCCCAGGCCTACACCTTCATTTACTCCAAGCGCGCCGGTACTCCGGCCGCCGAGATTAATGATCCCATCCCGCATGAGGTTATCCTTGAGCGCTTTAACCGTCTGGTCAAGGTTATTGAGACGACGGCGCACGAGTATAATCAGGGCGAGCTTCACACCGTGGTGCCTGCGCTCATTGAGGGCACGAGCAAGAAGAACGACGCTGTCCTTCTGGGCAAGAGCCCCAAGAACCAGACGGTGCATGCGCCGATTCCTGCTGGCTATAGCATCGATCAACTTATCGGCAAAATCGTCGATGTTGATATTGATGTCGCCAAGACGTGGTATCTGTCTGGCTCCGTCGTTGGCGAGCCTCGCTAATGATTTCCCCCGGTGCAAGCCTTTCTGCCGTAGCGATTGTCGGTCCGACCGCGGTCGGCAAGAGCGATGTTGCCGACCGTCTGGCTGCTCGTCTGTCGTCTGAAGTGTTGTCGTGTGACGCGATGCAAATCTACCGCGGTATGGACATTGGTACGGCCAAGATGATGCCCGAGGAGTGCTCGGCTCCTCTGCGCCTTGTCGATATCGTTGATCCGGGCGTCACATATTCTGCCGCGCTCTATCAGTCGGACGCCCGAGCGCATATCGAGCGTTTGCTTGGCGAGCAGCGTCTTCCAGTCTTTTGCGGCGGTACGGGCTTGTATCTCAAAGCTGCTCTCGATGAAATGGATTTTCCTTCGGGAGAACTCGAGGACGAACGCCGCGTGGGCTATCAGGAGCTTGCCGAGCGCATTGGCGAGGAAGCATTGCATGCCTTGCTTGCCGAGCGCGACCCGGAATCTGCTGCCGTGATTCATCCCCATAACGTGCGTCGTGTGATTCGTGCGCTCGAGATGCACGATGACGGCGTATCATATGCCCAGCAGAAGTCGAAATTCAGCGTTCCGCGCGAGCGTTATCATGCCTTGTGGTTTGGTCTGATGCGTAGCCGTGAAGTGCTGTATGAGCGCATTAACCTGCGTGTCGACCTTATGTTTGAGCAGGGGCTGGTTGATGAGGTCCGTGGCCTTATGGACCAGGGCCTGGGTGATGCACTCACATCGATGCAGGCAATCGGTTACAAAGAGATTATTGATGCCTTGCGTGGTGTTATTTCCATGGATGAGGCCCGTGAGCTTATCAAGATGCGCTCACGTCGCTATGCAAAGCGCCAGCTTTCCTGGTTTAAGCGCGACCATCGCATTGTGTGGTTCGATATGGATGAGTTTACGATCGATGAGGTCGTCGATGATATCTACCGTCGCATCGAGGCTGCCTAATGGCTCGTTTCCCTTTGGTCCCCACGGCGCCTGAACCCGAGCGCGCCATCTTGGTTGGTGTCGAGTGGCGCGATAACGCCTGGCCGCTCGACCGTTCGCTCGACGAGCTCGAGCGTCTAGCCCACACTGCTGGGGCCCAATGCGTGGCACGCTTGTCTCAGCGCCTGGTCAAACCCTATCCCAAATCGTTTATCGGTTCTGGCAAGGTCGAGGAGCTGTGCGGCTTGGTGCATCGCATGGATGCGGATGTTGTTATCTTCGACGACGATCTGACGCCCTCACAGCAGTCCTATCTTGAGAAAGCCGTGGGCGAACCGGTCAAGATTATTGACCGTACGGCGTTGATTTTGGATATCTTTGGCCTGCATGCCCAAACGCGTGAGGGCCGCTTACAGGTTCAGCTGGCACAGTTGCAGTATCTGCTGCCTCGTCTGCGAGGTATGTGGAGCCATCTTGCCAAGGAACAGACGCGTGGCGGCATTGGATCGCGTTTTGGCCAGGGCGAAAGCCAGCTCGAGGTCGACCGTCGCCTGATTCGCAATAAGATCGCTGCGCTTCGACGCGAACTGAAACAGGTTGAACAACGTCGAGATGTGCAATCGAAAAGCCGTATTGAATCGCCGGCGTTTCGCGTGGCGTTGGCTGGCTACACCAATGCCGGCAAGTCGACGTTGCTTAATCGTTTGACGGGATCCACGGTACTTTCGCAGGATAAGCTGTTTGCCACGCTCGATCCTACGACGCGCTCGTACCGTTTGCCCGGTGGCCGTGGCATGACGATCACCGATACCGTCGGCTTTATTCAAAAGCTGCCCCATGGCCTGGTCGACGCGTTTAAATCTACGCTTTCCGAGGTGCTCGGCGCCGATTTGATTCTTAAAGTTGTAGACGCTTCCGATGAGGATTACGAGCGTCAGCTCGAGGCTGTTGATCGTGTCCTTGACGAGATTGGAGCCGGTGAGCGCCTGACGCTTACCGTGTTCAATAAAATTGATCTGCTTGATAGCGTCGACCGCTTGAGCTTCCGCCGGCGTTATCCCGAGGCGGTGCTGTTCTCGGCTCAGACGGGTGAGGGTCTTGATGATTTAGTCGACCGCATCGCTCGTGAAGCGGCCGCTACAGACGTGTTGCTCTCGGCCGATATCCCGTATCGAGAGGGCGCGTTAATCACGCTCGTGCACGAACAGGGAACCCTTCTGCACGAGGAATATCTTGAGGGCGGCGTTCGTATTGTGGCAAAGCTGCCGGCCCGTATCGCACCACGTCTTGAGTGTTACCGAACGGAATAAATCAGCTCCAGTACACCCAAGATAACCGGTTGATGAAGCAGGTAGAACGGCAGCGCATGGCGTCCGAGGCTCGCGAGCGCCGGGATGGGATTCGCATAGGCCCATGCTGGCGCCTCGCGGTTTGCTTTTTGTGCCGTGCGGGCGGCAAAGTAGCCTGCGAGGTACATAAAAAAGAATGGTACGAGTGGATAGTAATCGCCAGAGACAAAGTCTGGACCTGGGAACCCCAGCCAAGCTAGATAGGGGATAGGGTAGACCGCTTTAGGAATGCTCCAGGTACAGGCAAAGAGTATGAGGCAAATGGTAATACCCCATGCTGTCGGCACCCTATCGAGAACCGGGCGCGTGAGTGCAACAATGGCGGTGCACGCCGCCATGCAGAAAATGATGCCGAAGTTTACCGAGTCATCGACTGAGACGAGCGTCGTTGCAATCCATACGACCAAAGCGGCAGCGGCATATTTGGTGGCACGCTTAATGTTGTTGCGTGAGAGGGTGCACATCCAGCCGGCAATAAACAAAAATACCCAACTGATGCTGGCGCGCCAGATGTCCTGGAAGATGGTCTGGGTAAACCAGGGCATATCCCAACCATATAGGTAGGCAAGGTCGTAGCAGGTATGAAATCCCGCCATCGACAGCATGGTAAACCCGCGAATGGTATCAAAGACCGTGATGCGTTTTTGCATTACGAAAACCGGCGCATTAAACCGACGACCTTGCCCAGGATTGTGGGATTTGTCGCGTAGATAGGCTCCATGGTGTCGTTTTCGGGCTGCAGACGAACGCGTCCCTGCTCCTTGTAGAACGTTTTGACCGTTGCAGAGCCATCGATCATGGCCACGACAATCTCACCATTCATGGCGCTCTTCTGCTCACGAACAATGATGTAGTCGCCGTTATAGATACCGACGTTAATCATCGAATTGCCGTGGACCTCGAGGATAAAGGACCCCTGGTCCGTTGCGATCTCGGTTGGGATGGTAAAGGTGTCCTCGATATTCTGCTCGGCAAGGATGGGAATCCCTGCGGCGACGCGGCCTACGAGAGGCAGTGATACCGTGCCGCGGGGGACCGTGGGCTCATCGGACTTTGAGATGGAGACGGAAGATCCGTCCTCGTCAAAGAGCTCGAGAGCGCGAGGCTTGGTGGCGTCACGCTTGAGCAAGCCGCGTGCTTCGAGTGCGGAGAGATGCGCATGTACGGTGCTAGGGGAGGAAAGGCCCACAGCCGAAGCCATCTCGCGCACACTGGGCGGATAGCCCTTCTCCTGCTGATATTCCTTGATGAAGTCGTAAATTTGCTGCTGACGCTTGGTAATTTTGCGAGCCATCAGGGATTCCTCTCTACCCATACCAAACAAATGTTCTATTTTTGCTTGACAGGAACAACTGTTCGAAGATAATAATAACCGAACACTCGTTCCCGCGCTAGACTTTTTTGTCCCCGCGGCTTGATAAAACAGTTCTTGTCAAAACAAACGAGAGGAGAACAGAATGAACGCAGCGGATATGGTCCAGGGGAACCTCGCCCTTAAGCTCGAGGCGCCTGCCACGCCTGCCTTCACGGTCGTGAAGGGCGGCCGGTCTCATTTTCAGGCCGTTGCCACTAAACCCGTCCGCACCCAGCGTGCGTCCGTTGCTTTGGCTCCTGTTGCCCTGAAGGCCTCGACGATTGTTGCTGTTGCTGTAGCGTTCACCCTATTCTTCGTGCTCGCCACGTCAGTTTTTTCTGCTCGTCACGCAGCATATGCCGATTCCGTAGCCAACGTTACCTACGAGACGGTTCGTGTGCAGTCCGGCGATTCCCTGTGGTCGCTTGCCCAGGAGCATCCCATCGATGGCCTTTCCACACAGGAGACTTCCGATATGATTCGTAGCGTCAATCACCTCGATCGCGGCTCTCTTGATGCTGGTGCAGTTCTGAAAGTTCCGGCCCGTTCGTAAGATTTCGGGTCGGTCGCATGGTACCCTTGTTATCGTTTAAGAGGAGGTTCCATGCGCTGTCCCAAATGCGGCAAGGCACACACCCGCGTTGTCGATTCCCGTATGCAGGAGTCGAACAACACTATCAAGCGTCGTCGCGAATGCTGTTCGTGCAATTATCGTTTTACGACGTTCGAGCGCTGCGAAGATCCCATCGAGGTTATCAAATCCGACGGGTCAAAGCAGCGGTTCGATCGCAACAAGCTGCTGGTTGGCCTGATGCGCGCCACGATTAAGCGCGATATCGATACGAAAAAGCTCAACGAAATCATCGATGATATCGAGGTGGAACTGCGTTCCCGTACGCTGACGGCTGTTACGTCCCACGAACTGGGCGATATGGTGCTTAAGCGCCTGGCCAAGATCGACAAGGTGGCCTACATTCGTTTTGCCTCGGTCTATCGCGATTTCAAAGACGTCGACGAGTTTTTGCAAGAGCTCGACAAGCTAAGGTGATTTCATGTCCAACATTACCGTTAATATTAAGCGTCTTGATCCCTTGGTCGAGCTTCCCAAATACGCACATCCCACGGATGCCGGCCTTGACCTCCGCGCCAACGAAGACTGCACCCTCAAGCCCTTTGAGCGCCGCTTGGTCTCCACTGGCTTG
>USNA01000067.1 GCA_900555955.1 uncultured Collinsella sp.
GCGCAGCAGGAGCCGCCCGTGGCCTCGCCGTTCTGTGCGAGCGTTCCGGCGATAAGGGCCTCGACACAAGCGTCGCAGCTGCCCTGGGCTCCTGCGTACACCGTGATGCCGGCTTGGGCAAGCGCGTTGATGGCGCCGCCGCCGATACCGCCGCAAATGAGCGTGTCAACGCCACCGTTGGCAAGCAGACCCGCCAGGGCGCCGTGACCGGTGCCGCCGGTGCCCACGACCTGCTCGTTGAGCACCTTGCCGTCCTGAATGTCGTAGATCTTGAACTGCTCGCTGCGGCCAAAGTGCATAAAGATGTTGCCGTTGTCGTACGTGGTTGCCACCCTCATGGTGTCGACCTCCTTTGCTGGCCATACGGCCGTCGTTGTGGTGATGGGGGAGTACGCGATATTGCCGCCTTCAATGACGATTGCCCGTCCATTGACCAGCGCGTTTGCCACCTTGCGATGTGCTCGACTGCAGATTGCCGCCACCGTGGCGCGCGCGATGCCCATCTGCTGTGCGACTGCCTCCTGATTGAGGCCTTCCAGGTCGCACAGGCGTAGTACCTCGAGTTCGTCAATCGTCATGTCGATGGCGTCTCCGCTCGCCAGGCCGTCGGGGGTAAAACCGCGATATTCGGGGATGATCCCGACGCGGCGCAGTTTCTCGCGTCTTCCTGCCATGCGCACTCCTTATCTGACATATGCCAACAATAGAATAGCGAACGTGCAGATTTACGCAAAGGATTTCTGTCATATGTCAGAAAATGAGAGCTTATGTTAGGGCTGTGGGGCCGCGTGCGCCTGGGCTACAATGAATCTCGCTTGTAGGCGACTGACAGGAGGGTCAATGAGCAAAGCTGATCAACAGTTTGTAACCATGTGCCGCGATATCTTGGACCATGGCACCACCACCGAGGGCCAAAAGGTCCGCCCGGTGTGGGAGGATGGCACCCCTGCCTATACCATTAAAAACTTTGGTGTCACGGCGCGCTACGACCTGCGCGAGGAGTTCCCGGCGCTCACGCTGCGCCGTACGGCCCTCAAATCTGCCATGGACGAGATCCTGTGGATCTATCAAAAGAAGTCCAATAACGTGCATGACCTCAACAGCCATATTTGGGATGAGTGGGCCGACGAGACCGGCTCTATCGGCAAGGCCTACGGCTACCAGATTGGCCAGAAGAGCCATTACGCCGAGGGCGACTTCGATCAGATGGACCGCGTGCTGTACGACCTCAAGCACACGCCGTACAGCCGTCGCATTATGACGAACACCTATGTGTTTAGCGATCTGTCCGAGATGCACCTGTATCCGTGCGCCTACAGCGTGACCTATAACGTCACGCAGCGTCCGCAGGATGACAAGCCGACGCTCAACATGATTCTCAACCAGCGTAGCCAGGATATTTTGGCCGCGAACAACTGGAATGTGTGCCAGTACGCCATTTTGCTGATGATGGTCGCGCAGTCGGTCGATATGATTCCCGGCGAGCTGCTGCACGTGATCGCCGATGCTCATATTTACGACCGCCATGTCGATATCGTCCGCGAGCTTATCGAGCGTCCGCAGTTTGCGGCTCCCAAGGTAACGCTTAACCCCGATGTGCATGACTTCTATGCGTTTACGACCGATGACCTGATTGTCGAGGGCTATGAGCACGGCCCACAGGTCAAGAACATCCCTATTGCGGTGTAGGTGGCGCTCATGACGTGTAGGCTTTCTGCCATCGTCGCCGTGTGTGACGACTGGGGCATTGGGTGCGAGGGCGACATGGTGGTGTCCAATCGCGCCGACATGCGCCATTTTGTGGCGTGCACCAAGGGTTGCCCGGTCATTATGGGGCGCAAGACGCTGCTGAGTTTTCCTGGCGGGCGTCCGCTTAAGAACCGCCGCAACATTGTGCTCACACGCGATGAGGATTTTGCCCCCGAGGGCGTTGACGTGGTGCATAGCGTTGACGAGGCTCTGGCCGCCGTGGCTGATGAGCCCGTTGCGTGGGTGATTGGCGGCGGCGAGGTATATCGACAGTTTTTGCCGTATTGCGTGGAGGCCGAGGTTACGCATAACCATTGCGTGCATGACGTGGATACGTATTTTCCCGATCTGGATGCCGATCCCGCGTGGGAGATTGCGCAGCGTAGCGGGGTCGCGACGATTGCCGCCGGCGAGGGTGACGAGGGTGTCGATTATGAGTTCGTGACGTATCGTCGCGTTGAGGCGTAAATCGTCTGGCGTGAACGGTATCATCGGGTTGATTGAATGCGTGGGGCGGCGCTTAGCGTCGCCTCGTTTGGTATAGATGTGCTGTAAAGAAGGGTGCGGGCTGGCTGCTATGACTGATGCCGTTGAGGTGCTGCGAATCGATTCGCTCGAGGACGAGCGGCTCGATGCCTACGTTCGGCTGACCGAGCGTGAGCTTCGCTGCGTGCTGGAGCCGCAGAAGGGCATTTTTATCGCCGAGAGTGCCAAGGTCATCGAGCGTGCGGTTCGCGCCGGATACCAGCCGGTGAGCTTTCTTTTAGGCGAGCGCTGGCTCGACCAGATGATGCCGCTGTTTGAGCGCCTGGCGGTACGCGAAGGTGCGGGCCCGGTTCCCGTGTTCGTGGCCTCGATGGAGCTTATGGAGCAGCTGACGGGCTTTAACGTGACACGCGGTGCGCTCGCGGCATTTCGTCGTCCACGCCAGATTCCGGTTGACGAGTTCTTGGGCGGCGTCGTCGAGGCTGCGGGGGAGCGCCCGGTGCGCGTATGCGTGCTCGAGGGTATTGTCGACCACACGAACGTGGGCGCAATTTTCCGCTCGGCCGCCGCGCTCAATGTCGACGGCATTCTGGTAAGTCCCACGTGCTGCGATCCACTGTACCGTCGCTCGGCCCGCGTGAGCATGGGCACGGTGTTCCAGGTGCCCTGGACGCGCATCGGCAGCGAGACGCGCGTATGGCCGCATGATGGGCTCGCGGCGCTGCACGATGCCGGCTTTTCGTGTGCCGCCATGGCGTTAACGGATGATTCGGTGTCGTTGGACGATCCCGCGCTGCAGGAGATTGACCGCCTGGCAATCTTTATGGGCACCGAGGGTGCTGGCTTGGGCGCCAAGACCATTGCAGGCTGCGACCGCGCCGTGCGTATTCCGATGGCGCATGGGGTCGATTCGCTCAACGTGGCCGCGGCAAGTGCTGTCGCCTTTTGGCAGCTGTGCCCGCATGTGAGCAACGAGTACCATTACCAGCCGGGGCTGTATTACTAGCGGGGTGCTCTCGAGCCTTGTCGCCAGGGTGTTTCTGCTGCCTTCGGTCGGTGTTAAGCTGATAGCGGTTTTGCCGTTCAATTGATGTTTTGTTGTTTGACGTACGCTTGTGGGGAGGGCGTGTGGCTAAGAAATCTACGGCTATCGATGTAACGCAGGGTGTCATTTGGCAGCAGCTGCTGTCGCTGTGCGTTCCCATCTTCTTTAGTTCGTTTTTTCAGCAGGCATACACGCTTATCGGTACCTATATCGTCGGTCAGTTTGGCGGCAAGCTCGCGCTGGGTGGCATTCAGGCCACGATGGTGCTTACGGAGCTCTGCATTGGTTTTTGCGTCGGTGTGGGTGCTGGCTGTGCTGTTATTACCGGACAGTATTTTGGTCAGCACGATGACGAGCGCCTGAGCCGATCGGTCCATACGGCCATGACGCTCGCGCTGGTGGGCGGAATCGTTTTCTCGATTCTTGGCATAGTGTTCGTTGAGCCCATGCTGGTGCTTATGAATACGCCGCATGAACTATTGGCCGAGGGCGTGGCCTATGCCCGTTGCTATTTTGCCGCCATGGTTGCGGCGCTGCTGCTCAATATGGGAACGGCATTGCTGCGCGCCGTGGGCGACACGCGCGGGCCAGCTGTGATCATCGCTTCCGGCTGCCTTGTTAATGCGGTGCTGGATGTCATCTTCGTTGCCGTGCTTCATATGGAGGCTCTGGGCTGCGGCATCGCGGTGGCGCTGACCATTTGCTCCAATGCCACGATGATCGTGATTCGTATGATGCACGCACCGGGTGCGTGGCGGCTTTCACTGTCCAAACTCGGCATTGATCCTGGCATTTGTAAGAGCATGATCTCGTGTGGTCTGCCGCTTGGCTTTCAGTCTGCTGCGTATTCGATTTCCAACGTTTTGATTCAGGTGTCGGTCAACTCGTTTGGTGCCGATGTCACCACGGCTTGGGGTCTTTCGGGCCGCCTGGATGGCATTGTCTGGATGGTTACCGAGGCGCTTGGCGTGTCGATCACCACGTTCTCGGCGCAGAACTTCGGCGCGCGCAACTACGAGCGCATGCGCAAGGGCTACCATACGTCACTCGTGC
Organism: uncultured Collinsella sp.; assembly: GCA_900555955.1. GTDB lineage: Bacteria > Actinomycetota > Coriobacteriia > Coriobacteriales > Coriobacteriaceae > Collinsella. Next base: position 4,334 of record USNA01000067.1, read on the forward strand.
TGTCGTTTATGCTCATTGGTGGCCTGTCTGCCGTGCTGCTGGTATTCTCGGGTCCGCTGTCTCGTCTGTTTGTCGACGATGCTTCGATTTCGGCGTACACCACGACCATCCTCCATTTCATTGCGCCGTTCTATGCGATTTTCTCGATTATCGAGAACGCCTCGGGTTCCATCCGCGGCGCCGGCGTGAGCTTGCAGCCCATGCTGCTCACGATTTTTGGCACCGTCGTGCTCAGGGTGATCTGGGTGTTTGCGATTATGCCGTTCGATCCGTCACTTGAGCACCTGCTGCTGGTCTACCCCGTAACCTGGCTCATCACCGCCATAATGTTCACCATCTACCACCACAGCGGCAACTGGCTAGGCCGCGCCACCGCCTAGTCGTTTAAGAACGTCCCCAATGACTAGTATTCGATGCCTTGGCGGGCTAGGAGGCCTTCGTCGAAGTAGTGTTTGACGGGGCGCATTTCGGTTACCAGGTCGGCAAGGTCGGCGAGGGGCAGCAGGCCGCGGCCGGTGAGCACGAGCTCCGTGGTGGTTGGTTTCATCGCGATCAACGCTTCGACATCTTCGCGCGTCACAAAGCCCCGTCGCATGGCTTCTCCTAGCTCATCCAAGATCAGCACGTCGACCTGGCTAATCTGCTGGCGCGCCAGCTCCATGATCTGTGCGGCACAGGCTTCGGGTGTGTCGCGGTCGGCTTGTACGATGCGCAGACCCAAACGGGGCGCCGCATCATGCTCGGCGCAGTGCAGCTTTTTGGCAAACTGGAGCATGAGCACGTTAAGTCCATAGCCCGTGGCGCGCAGCGCGAGCCCCAGCGCAGCCGTCGTCTTGCCCTTGCCGTCGCCCGTGTAGATCTGAACCTTGCCGATTTCCAGTGATGCCATCTCTGTCCTTTCGTGCCCGGCGTCGGTTTATCGCCGTTCTGGTTGGGTATTCTAGAAAACATTATCAACCCCAGTAGATGGAGTTCAAGCAGATGGAGATGGATGACAACAAACGTAGACGGAATATGATCCTCTACGTGCTCATCGCCTTCGTCGTCTACCTCGTGCTCTCGACCGTTCTGTTCCCCAACATCGGTCACACGCAGCAGATTACGAAGACCGATTACTCGACGTTTGTCAAAGCGCTCGATAAGAAGAGTGTCGACAAGGTCGAGTACAACACGGATGATTACACGATTTATTACACCAAGAAGGGCGAGGACGAGAACATCGCCTACAAGACGACCGGTGTGCCGAATGACGCTGGCTTTACCGATCGCGTGCTTGAATCTGGCGCCTCGCTTGAGTCGGTCGTTCCCGATAAAAACTCGGGTCTGATGACCTACTACCTGCTCACGCTTATTCTGCCCATGGCGATTTTCTTCCTGATCGGCTGGTGGCTCAACCGCCGCATGAAGAAGGCCATGGGTGATGACGGTCCGTCGATGAACTTTGGCGGCGGTGGTTTTGGCGGCGGTGGACTGGGTAAGTCCGGCGCGCGCGTGATCGCCTCCAAGGACGTGGGCGTGACCTTTAAAGATGTCGCCGGCCAGGAAGAGGCCAAGGAATCCCTCAAGGAGGTCGTCGACTTTCTGGAGAAGCCGCAGCGCTACGAGGAGATCGGCGCCAAGCTGCCGCGCGGCGCTCTCCTTGTCGGCCCTCCGGGTACCGGTAAAACCCTGCTGGCCAAGGCTGTGGCCGGCGAGGCAGG
>USNA01000068.1 GCA_900555955.1 uncultured Collinsella sp.
CCTCGAGCACCACGGGGATCGAGCCAGCCTGGACAGGCGTGGGCGCCGTGTAGCCCAGGTTCTCGATGGCACGAAGCATCTCGTCGGAAAGGCCCAGCTCGTCAAAGGCGGGCAGGCTCTCGGTAGCGGACTCGACGGCCTGGGCAGCATTTGCCTCATCGGCGGCATCGAAGGCAGCCTGGGTCATGGCCTCGCGGGCCTCGTCCAGAATCTCGGCGTCCGTGACGTCGGATACAGAATTACGCATATGTTGTTGTTCCTTATCTGCACGCGCAATGGGCACGGCATGCGGCCGCGCGGGCGTGCTTGGTAGTGCGCTAATACATACAAAAACGGGTGCGCACAGAGAGGACGTTGCTCAGCACGCTGGCGATCGCTTTGGCAGCCCTATCACGCGCCGTCCAGACGCAGCAGCTCTAAGCGATGGAGCAGATTCGCCGCGGGTTAGTATACCCGTACTCCGTATGCCCCCACGTAAACCACAGATGACGAGGCGGACGCAGCGGGTCTGGGCTGTTCGTCTCAATCTGTAACAGTTACGGGGCAAAACCGGGTCTACACGTTACGGATCGAGACATTCAGTCAGCCCCTTGGCTAACATCTCAATCTGTAACATCTACAGGCCGAATCTTCGTCTAGGTGTTACAGATCGAGACAAACGGTCAACACGGCCCACAAACGTCTCAATCTGTAACAGTTACCAAGTAAATCGACCCGTAACTGTTACAGATCAAGACAAACCAATCCGTCTGAAGACAACATCTCGATCTGTAACAGTTGCGGGGCAAAACCAGCCCCAGATGTTACAGATTGAGACAGTTGAGTTGTCGGTCGAGGAACAATCTCAATCTATAACAACTAGACCCCGTATCCCCCGCCAGATGTTACAGATCGAGACAAACGTGCCGAACACCAAACCCGACAGGCAACAAAAAGGACCGGACGTCCAGCCATCACAACTGGAACGTCCGGCCCCGTCAAGCACCAACTAGGGAAGCTGAACCAACAGATCGCAGCCTCTACTCTGCGTCCGGGTCCTTAAAGTTCTTGGGATCCAAGACCATGCAGGTGTAGGTAATGTCGTGGTCATCGTCGGGGATGGGCTCAAACCCGTTCTTACCAAAGAAGTCGATGAGCAGATGTGCGAGCTTAATCGGATCCGCATCAGCATCGTCAAAGAGATATTCGCTCAGATCCAGGAATGTAGGCTGCTGTTCGCCCTCGCTCTCCCAGTATCCCAACAGGGCGTCGTGCACCAGGCGCGCGCCATAGCCGTTACCGCGGTAGTCGGGGTCAACATACACATGGCTCAAAAACGTCGACGTGTACTCGTTGAGCGGGTGATCCGTAACGGCATCCGGCAGGTCGGGGTCATCTGCACCGCCCGTTACACAAAAACCGACCAGCTCATCATCGGCAAAGACGCCCCAGAGGTAACAGTTCTCCTCGTCCTCGTCCTCAACATAGTCCGCCCACGCGTCATAGACCTCGTAGCCCGACTGCTCGTCCAGATCGACCATATCGTCGACGTCGTCGGGACCCAAAGCCCTTACTTCAACTTCAGCCATTGTCCTGTCCTTTCTCTCGCTTTCAGGACAACCCAAGCATACGGCGCTGTCCCAACACTCTGTTGCGCAACATCGGCCGTTGCGCCAATACCGTCGCTAGCGACGACGACGCCTCAGGGCAATGCATGCAACGACAATCGCCAGCAGCACCAAGCCCTGGAAATTGATGCGGCTAATAGCGAAGCCCGAAGGAACAATAAAACTGTCGTAGAACATGTCGAGCATGCCGATAAACACCAGAAACGCAATGAAGATCCAGAACGCGCGACTCCTTAAAATGGGAGTAAACATGCCGAGCACCGAACCGCCCGAGGAAGAGCCCTGATAGCCAATCAAATCAAACGGCTCATCCTTTTCCACCTCGTCGACATCGCTCGAAGCGCTCGAAGACTCGGACTCCAAATCGCGACGATTCGTCCAATACCCGGGCACATGGTCGCGCTCACCAAGGTACTCACCGTTTTTGACCACCGGCTCAAACAACATGGCACTCGAAAGCTGCTCGAGCTCCTCGCGAATCAACTGGTCAGCACGAGCGTCATGAGGCTCCTCGAGCTCGCACTCAAGCTCGTACATATGCTCCATGACTCGCTCGTAGTCCTCTTCAGACATATCGTCATCGTAATAGGAGTTCCCGCTCATCGTTCATCCCTCATTCAAGAACCGAATCCCTTTTGGACAACTCAAGTGTAGAAATCCATACCGAGCAGACGTTGCGCAACATTGCCGAGAACGAGACGGATCCGCTCTCACAACGCCCCGGGACAGACCGTTCCGCATTGTAATTTGCGCACTCGCGGATGTTGCGCAACGTTCTTGCCCATCGGGGCGGTAGCGTTCAAGTTAGCAAAGCCACGAGCCCTAAAACCCGGGATCGTTGGCTTCCACCGCATACGAAAGAAGGAACGATGGACGAGATTTTTGAGCATCTGCTTCAAGATACCGACCGAGGGATCTCGATCAACCAGATTGTCAATCGCATCGTGTTTCCCAACCACGATATCTGCATGCAAGCCAAAGCTGCCCTGGAGCGAGACTATGGCGAGTTCTGCTTTGCTGCCGTGATCCCCGATTACGAGGACTTCCAGCACATGGATCCGACCGACGCCACCAATGCCGCCCTGGAAACCTGCGGGTCCGACGGCGAAGAGGTCACCAACGTCGTCTGGGGCTACAACTCGCTCCAGTACGAATACAACGGCATTCCCTCGCTGGAGGTTGCCAAGACTATCTCCAAGATGATCGGCGTCCCCGTCTACTACGAGTACACCGATGCCGATGAGCTCGCTGCCGGCGCCGTGATCGCCGATGCGCAGGGCAACAGTGTCTCGTTTGCCAACGTGGTCGACAAGAGCTGCTGGGTGTATTTCCCGGAGGGGTTCGACGGTGCCACCGACACCCTGTTCCGCTGCGGCATGGGAACCATGTCCATGCCCGACGGAAGCCAAAAGTACTTTGAGGACACCACCGACCCCATCATGCGTTCGTATGCGCAGCGCGGAAACGTGTCCCTGTACTTCGACTTTCTCAAGGACCAGTTTGGCGCCCAAGAGGAGCCCCAGCCGGCGCCCTCGCGCAAAAAATCGTCTTCTGCGGCTAGCAAACGCAAAAAGAAGTCGACCAAGACGCAGGAGGTCGCAACCGCCACCATGGACACATCGGACGTTGACGTGCTCTTTAGCCATCTAATCGAAGAGACAGGCGGTCAGATCCAGCCCCAAAGGGTCATCAACCGCATCGTCTTTCCCGGACACAATGCTTGCATGCAGGTAAAGGAGACCCTGGAACAGGAATTTGGCGGCTTTTCGCTCGCCACGCTGATACCCGCAATCTCCGACCTTGGCGATTTGAGCCAGCCGCAAAACGCCGCCATGTGCATCCATATCTGTGGCGCCCTAGGCGGACAGACATTCAACGAGATGTGGGGCTACAACTCGCTTCAATACGAATACGACGGCATCCCGCTGCTGCGAGCTGCGAAGGCGCTCGCCGGCCTGCTCGGGGCGCCCGTTTATTACGAGTACGTAGTGACCGACGGCTACAAGGCCGGAGCATGGCTAGCCGATCCCGATGACGACGACGTCTCGTTTGCGGCAAGCCTCACTAAAAGCCAGTGGACGTTCTTCCCCGACAACAGCCAGTACCGAGATGCCACGGCAGTTCGTTGCGGCGTGGCGACCGTCACGCTTTCCGTGACCCAAAATGGCGTGCCCCAGGACCGCGAGGTCTCGTTTGCGGACACGTTCAATCCCATCATGCAAAAGCTGGCAACCCGCGGGACCGTCTCCATGTATCTCGACCTGATCAATGCAAACTACAGCTCGTTTGCAGACCCATCGGACGATGACAACGAAGACGAGGATGAAGAGCCCCAGGCAGAGTCCGATGCCCAGGCGTCGGGCAACGTCTACATGTCCCAGGCCATGGGCGCGATGACGTTTCGCATCGTCTTTCCCAATCATGACTGCTGCGAGTATATCCGCAATGATCTCGAAAAGTGCTTTGGCGGGTTCTCGCTCCAGGCGATTTGCGGCACACCCGACGGTACGTTTGACTCACCCGATGAAGTCCTGTCCACCATGGCAGGCCACGGAATCCCCGATGATGCAACCGATGTCGAATGGGGCTATAACTCCGTGCGCTATCGCGTGGCGCACTCCGTGCCCAACGCCATCGTTCTCGAGACGTTGGTCCAGCACTACAACATTCCGCTGTACGTCGAGTATTTCGATGAGCTTAAACGCGCGACCGGCGCTGCCATTACGATCCCCGACATGGCAAACCCGACCGCATTCATCCCCGGCACACTCGGATGCAAAGAGCAGATGTACTTTGACCGCGGCAGCGACAACGAAGGCTACGTTGCACTTCGATGCGGCTATTGCCAGGCAGTCTCCGATGATGGCAAAACGCGCATTTCCTTTGTCGACGACCCATCGCAGTCGGTCATGGCGGAAATGGCAGAAGAAGCATCGGTCGGAGTCTACGTTAGGCTGCTTAAAAAATTCGATCTTGAGCAAGTTCTCCCCGCTGGATATCAGAAACCGACTTCTCGTCCCGCCGCAAGCTCTAAAAAGAACACCTCGACCTCCTCGGCAGAAAAATCAAAAATCAGCCTGTGGATGAACCCCATTGCAGAGAAGCATGTCTGGAACTCCCTCGATGCCTACGGTCAAAAGCAGGGCAAGCAAAATGACATGAACATGTTCTTTTTGGAGCCGCTCTATCGCGGCGGCGACCAGATCCGCGACCCATTTGGATTTGCCACAGGCCGCAAACCTATGCCGGCTTATGCAAGCCACCAGGCGCACCGCAAGGTTATCGACGCCGCCCTTACTACCGACATAGAAGTCAGCGCGCTTGTCGCGGGGCTTCTCGGCCAAGACCTGTTGACATCCGAAGAGCTCAACGCGCTGCACCGTGACATCGAGCTCAAGGCCCAAGGTATAAGCGCCATCGCCACCGGAAGAGGTGCCGCACTCGAGAGCCGCTGCGACTCGGTTTGCTACCTTATTGCAAAGCTCCGGAGCCATGACGGCGACAATAGCCATCGCTTTATGATGTGGATGGCGGACACCGACCAAGCCGTACGCGTAAAGTTCTACGGCGAGGCGCCGGCAATCGGCACGCCCTTTACGTGCCGCTTTAGCGTAGTGGAAAATGACGTCATTACGCACTGGATGCCCGTCGAGGGCGAGAAGGGCTTCTCTCGCTATAAGCAGATTCCCGAGGGAGGACGCATCGACGTCTCCACGGCAAAGAGCGACTCTGCCGCCATGAGCGCCCTGCGCAAGGCCAACGCGATGTTCCTTAAGACGTGCGGACTCAAGCAGACCGCACCGTCCAAAACGCACATGACCCCGGAGCAGTCGCAACGATTTAGCGAGCTGCGAGAGAAACTGGGCCGTAAAACGGGCTATGCTCTTACGGTGCTCTTCTCGCGCTGCGTACTCTGCAGCGCCGAAGCGGACCGATTCCTCGAGCTCATGGAGCACGCCGCCGCCGCGCACGATCGTGGAGAGGTGATCGACGTCGACGATACCGAGGCCGTAGAGCACAAGGCCGTTTACATGGTTGGCCCGATCTCTACCGAGGATGGTACTTGTCAGCTCTACAACCCCAACACCGTCAACTTTGAGGACTTTAGGTTCCAGCCCAACCTGCTCGAAGACTTCCATACCGACCTGCCCCGTGCCGGCAGCTTTATCAACATTGCAACGAGCGTCGTTGAGTCGGACGTCATCGCCGCTTGGGCGGGCTACAACCCGGGCAACGCCCAGCGCTCGGCGCGCTACTAGAGAGCGATTGGCACGGCCAAGCCATGTATCTGTTGCGCGGCATCGGCCCTGGACGTCGAACCGCGCCGTCCACGATGTTGCGCAACAGAATGCAGCGCAGGCGGCCTAGTATGCGAAGTAACAGGGGGTCGCGAGCGCGGACGGACAAGGAACTCGG
>USNA01000069.1 GCA_900555955.1 uncultured Collinsella sp.
GCATTGCGTACGTGGGCGCAGTGGGCGCCGCGTTCTCGCTTGTGGCCTGGGCGCTCACGCTGGTGACGATTAAGCTGGCTCGTTGGGAGCGCAAGCGGGCGAGGGCGTAGGCGTAGATGCGATACTCGAGCTCGATGATGACGATTGAAAGAAAACCGCATATGCAACGCGTACTGTTTATCTGCCATGGCAACATCTGCCGCTCGACGATGGCCGAGTCGGTGTTTACCGAGCTGATGCACCGCGCCGGGCGCGCGGGCGAGTTTGTCATTGATTCCGCTGCGACCTCGACCGAGGAGATCGGCAACCCGCCACACCACGGTACCGTTGCCAAGCTGCGCGAGGTCGGGATTCCCGTCGTTGAGCACCGTGCCCGCCAGGTGCGTCGCGCAGAGTATGGCAACTGGGATCACATTGTCTATATGGATGCTGAGAACGCGCGTGGCCTACGCCGCATCTTTGGCGACGACCCCGACGGCAAGATCTCGCGCCTGCTCGATTGGACCGATCGCCCCGGCGACGTAGCCGACCCCTGGTACACCGGTAATTTCGATGCCACCTACCGCGATGTACTCGCCGGTTGCACCGCTATGCTCGAGCAGCTGTAGGCGCTCGGGCGGCGCGGATATACGGGCCACGCCATCGGTATAAAACGAGCGTGGATTTTCTCCCGCATACAAATTGAGCGTGGAAAATCTCCCACTTTGAGCGTTCAAGGGCGCCCTAAACGGGAGATTATCCACGCTCATTATCTCGGTGGGAGATTATCCACGCTCGGTTACTCGTCGACGATCTCGGCAAGCCAGACGTTCAGCGTATCGACCTCGGGGCAGCAGAACTTTGCCGTACCGGGCTCGTTGCCAGGCACGGTTCCGCCGTAGCGCAGGATATCGATATAGGGAAAGCCCACGTGGCAGGCCATGGCGCACATCTTGCCGCGGTCTCGGTCGAAGTCAAAGACGTCGCCCGGCTTATGACCATGGTGGCAGCGGCACACACCCAGCTGATCCACGCAGCTCACGCGGATACGCGGACGCTTGCCCCGCGACGCGCCGAGCGGCTTGTCCCCGCCCGCGGGCTTGGCACCGCCCTCGCCAGCGTTACTCATGGTCGATCACATCCAGGCAGGCCTCGATGGGAAGGCCGGCCGACTTGTCCTCTTGGTCGGCATTGCGCTCGATAAGCTCGGCCACCCCACGCATAGCGTCGGTCGTCGCACGTTGCAGGCTCCAGCCGGCCATAACGCGACCCACGAGCACCGACGAGAACGTATCGCCCGTGCCCGGGAAATACACCGGGATCAGCTCAAAGGGAATCGTAAAGTACTCTCCCGCCACATGATCGTAGCCGATAACGGCACTCGCCCCGTCGACCTTTGCGCTCGTGATGACCACCGACTTGGCGCCCAGCGCGAGCATGGCATCCACGAGCGTACGAGCCTCGTCGGCCGTAATCTGCTCGGCCATAGGCGTATCGGTGAGCAGACACGCCTCGGTATAGTTGGGCACCGCGTAGTCGGCGCACTCGACCAGGCTGCGCATAAGGCCGATGGTCGACTCGGGCACGCCAGCGTAGAGCCTGCCGTTGTCGGCCATGATGGGGTCGACAAACACCTTGGTGCCCTTTTGCGCGCGGCGGTGGCAAAAGTCCGAGATGATGCGTGCCTCTTCCTCGGTCACGATAAAGCCGGTCGAGATGGCGTCGAATTCAAAGCCGAGCTCCTCCCAGATGGCGAGACTCTGGCGGACATACTCCGTGGTGTCGTGGATGTAGAACTTAGGGTAGTTGAGCGTATCGGAAACGAGGGCCGTCGGCAGGTTGTGGATGCGATAGCCCATGTGCGACAGCACCGGCAGCATGGCAGAAAGCGCGACCTTGCCGTAGCCGCACATATCGTTGATCAGCAGCAGCTGAGTGTTCTTCATGAGTGTCCCCCTTGGGTCGGGTGCGACGCGACGGCGCCACAGTGCGACTAAGTGTAGCGCAGGGGACGTTGCAAGCGGGCGCAGGCGCCGAGGAGGGCACATTGTTGCGGAAAGGTTACGGAAATGGGAGGCAAAATCGCGGCGGTAGCGGCACAGTAGCTGCCATCTATTTACTACCATTCCAAAACTATGCCGGATTACTACGATAAACCGTTAGCCTCCAACCACAACGAATTGCACTCCGGCAAAACCGCAGGTAGACAGCTTGTGATTTTACGAAAAACAATGCCGAGGTCTGATATTTCGAATTCATCGTAGTAATCCGGCATAGTTTTGGACAAAGCAACTTCGAAAGGGTGTCACCGCAGCCCAAAATGATTCGTTTTCCTCCGTCCCCCACGGATCACTCAACAAGAGCGTCCCCAACGACTATCCCAACAAGGGCAACGCCGATGTTTTGGCGAAGTCAGCGAAAACCCGTCAGAGCGAGCAAGGTGCCTTGAAGCAAGGCGGCATTGACCTTCTGGTCATGCCGCCGAAGTTGAAAGGCAGATTGCCGCTCTGGCGGGCTTGCAGCGTCGAGCCGTTGCGCGGTTTGGAAAACCGCGCAACTAGAGCTACATGACCATAACGTAGCGCGATCCCACGTAGTACTGCTTACCCATCAGGACCGGCTCGCCATTGGGACCCGTGAAGCCGGCACGCAGGTTGAGCAGCGGATCGTGCGGAGCAATGCCCAGCTCGGCCGCCTGCTCGGTATTGGCACGAACGGCCTCGACCGTGCGGTAGCCAACCGAAACAATCGGCGTTCCGCCAACACGCTCGACCTCGGCAAAAATCGACTTGTCCTCAAGATCGGCCGTCAACAGCTCACGGTAGGCATCAAACGGCACAAAGATGTTCTCCTCAAAGATGGGCTCGCCGTCGGCCGTACGCACGCGCTTGATATGCAGCAGCAGCGCATCCTTCTGCAGGCCAAAGAACTCCATCTCGTTTTGGCGCGCCGGAACGATCTGGCGATCGATCACGTGCGCACCGGCCTTCATGCCGTTGCCGGCACACAGCGCGGTAAACGTCTGCAGCGTCGAGGCGTGAAACTGGCGATTGATGTGCGGCGTGGAGACAAAGGTGCCACGGCCCTGCTGCTTAACCAGGTAGCCATCGGAGCACAGCTCCTCGACGGCGCGGCGCACCGTAATGCGGCTCACGTCGTACTGCTCGGCTAGCTCAAGCTCGGACGGAATACGCTCCTTGGGTGCATAAACACCTTTCTCGATCGCATCCTTGATTTCGTCGTAAATCTGCTGGTAAAGCGGTGCATTTTTGGGCGCAGGCATATCTAATCACTCTTATCGAAATATCGAAATAACTAATACGTATATAACGTCTAGTTTCATATTACCTCATAATGATAAAACGATACACTCTCCCTACCAAAAAGCGACAGCTTCATTTTGGTAGGTTTTATCTGGGCAAACGAGAGCCTCTCGAAAGCAACGGGGCTTTCGGGGGGCTCGTTCGGATGGGTTGCGCAGGACCGGCAAAATGCCAATACCCTACTTGCCGTCGTCCTGCTGCAGGCTGTCCTGTTCGCTGAGGCGCGCCTGCCTGCTGGCCATGCGTGCGGGCTTGTCGGGATCGGGAACGGCCGTGGGCATGGGCTCGTCGACATGACCACCCCACCAGCCGCCCACAAAGTTGAGCGTGTGGAACACATTGATCACGGCGCCGGGATCAACGTCGCACACCAGCTTGATAATGTCCTGACTCTCGTAGGTCGAGACAACGGTGTTCAGCAGGTACATCTTTTCGCGGCTATATCCGCCGACGACCTCGGCGCAGCTAATGCCGTGCTGAAAATGGTTTACGTAGGCAGTCATGACCTCGTCTGCCTTACGCGTCGTGATCTGCAGCGTCACGCGATCGTAGCGACGATAGAAACTGTCGATGGTCTTGGTCGAAATAAACTGGAACACGATGGAATACGCCGCCTTGTCCCAGCCAAACATAAAGCCAAAGATCGCCAGGATAAAGCAGTTGAAACCAAAGATGACGCCCCAGATGGTCTTGCCCGTGTGGTTGGAAACCCACAGCGCGATAAAGTCGGTGCCGCCGGTGGATGCGCCGGATTTAAGTGCGATGGCAGCGCCCAGACCCGAGACCACGCCGCCAAAAATGATGAGCATGATCTTGTCGCCCAAAAACGGCGCGAAGTGAAAGACGTTGAGGAACAGCGACGAGAGCACGACCTGCATCATCGAGAAGATGACGAAGCGCTTGCTAATGCCGCTCCAGCATAGGAGCGCCACGGGGATGTTGAGCGCGAGCATACCGAGCGAAATGTCGATGCGAACGCCGCCCAGCGAGGTAACGCGATCGAGCAGGACCGCAACGCCGGTGAGGCCGCTCGGAAGCAGGTCGGCGGGCTGAATGAACGCCTGGATCAGGAATGTCTGGAGAACGGCGGAAATCGTGACCGCCACGGCAGTAATGGCGCGGCGGACGATGGTGAGGCGGCCGAGTACGAGCACTCGGTCCGTGAGCTGATCGATGGCGTTCGCCACGCAGGCTCCTTTCGAAGGCAGATGTAGTTGTGGGGTATGTCCGCGATTGTAGCATGGAGCGTGCGGGGGCGCTTCAATTCACCCTCTCTCGACAACCAAAGCGGGACCAGCAACCCCACGACCAAAGGCCCAAATTACAAGTGAGTAGACTTTACGCGACCTGCAGAGCACACCCAAAACCGCCACCCCTGTGACCTGCGGTTTTACTAGAGCAGATGCGCTTTGTGCTCGTCTTGCATCAAAAAGTCTACTCACTTAGTCCGAATCGAAGCCAAACGGATCCAAATAGATGACAAATTGAGCCAGTCCACCGCAAAAAACGTTTGAACCCGTGCTTCTCGCGGCGGATTGACACTACAAAGCGGCCAAAATGTCGGTCAGATTATCAATAACGGCATCGGCTCGCGATTGATCGAGGTTGACACCCTCGTGCGGACGCAGCGCCAGGACGCGGGCGCCGGAGCGCTTACCAGCCTCGATGCCCAAAGGCGAATCCTCGATAACCAGGCACTCGGCAGGCTCCACCCCCAGTGCCTCCATGGCACGCAGGTAGATCTCGGGGTCGGGCTTAAACGCACTGCACTCGTGACCGCTGATGGTGTAGTCCAGCACGTCGGGGATACCGGCAATCTCCACCAGCTCGTCGATCAACTCGCGATAGGATGAGCTCGCGATGGCACACTTCACGCCGCGCTCGTGCAGTGCGCGCATCACCGGCTCCGTCTGCTCGTTGAGCAGCTCGGCATACGGAACGGGATGGTCCGGGCTATAGACCTGCTTGTACTCCACGCGCAGACGCTCGCGCAGCTCAACATCGTCGGGCACCAGCGCCTCCCAAATGGCAGGCTCGTTAGACCCCGAAAGATCGGGAATCTCGTCAAAGTGGAACCCCTTCTCTTCCATAAACGCCACGCGACGACGGTTGTAGAACCACTCGGTATCGACCAGCACGCCGTCCATATCAAACAGCACTGCCTTGATCATACGCATCTCCTCCCACCTGCCAAAAAGGGACAGGTTTATTTTGGTAGGTTTTATCTGGGGTTTTATGACGCGGCAGACACGCCCTCCCCAGAGCAAAAAAGGGGACAGGGCGCAAACCCCATCCCCTCTCAATCAACCCGTAAGGTCTACTTACTTGTGATTAGTAGGAAAGCTTCCACATGTAGCGACGCATGGTCAGCGGGTGCTGACGGGCCTCGGCGATCTGGTTGCCGTACTCGCGCATAACGGCGAGGTGCAGCAGCGGGTTGAAGTAGGTGACAACGCTCGCGGGCACGGCGTCAGCCAGGCCGTAGTCCTTGGAGTCGATCAGAGCGACCTTGGCGCCCATGCGCTCAAGGAAGGTGAGGGCGCGGGCGTCCATCGGACGGGTGGCGCCATCGGACATCAAGAAGACGTAGGGCTTACCCTCGGTGGAAACCTCGAACGGGCCGTGGAAGTACTCGCCGGTGTTGTAGGCGGCGGCGTGGATCCACTGCATCTCGGTGAACAGGAATTCGCTGCCA
>USNA01000070.1 GCA_900555955.1 uncultured Collinsella sp.
CGAAGCCCTCGCCCGAAGAAAGCCCCCCCCGCAGCTGCTGGAGCCGATCATGGCTGTCGAGGTCGAGACCCCCGAGCAGTACATGGGCGACGTTATGGGCAACCTCTCCGGTCGCCGCGGCAAGATCGAGGGCATGGAGGATCGCAAGAACAGCAAGCTCATCCGTGCCAAGGTGCCGCTGGGCGAGATGTTCGGTTACGCTACCGACCTTCGCTCCCAGACCCAGGGCCGTGCATCCTACACGATGCAGTTCGACTCTTATGAGCCCGCGCCCAAGTCCATCGTGGACGAGGTCATGAGCAAGAACGCCTAAGTTCGAGCTCCCTGTTACGTAATCCTGCGAGAACACTTCTCGCACTCTTTGGAGGTTTAAGTTGGCTACCCAGAAGATCCGCATTCGCCTCAAGGGCTATGATCACGAGGTCGTCGATCAGTCCGCGAAGCTCATCGTTGAGACCGCTCAGAAGACCGGCGCTCGCGTTTCCGGTCCTGTCCCCCTGCCCACCGAGCGCAACCTGTACACGGTTATCCGCTCGCCGCACGTGAACAAGGACTCCCGTGAGCAGTTCGAGATGCGCACCCACAAGCGTCTCATCGACATCCTCGACCCCACCTCGGGCACCGTTGATTCGCTTATGCGTCTCGACCTCCCCGCTGGCGTCGACATCGACATCAAGCTCTAAGCTTTTTGCTCGATAGTGCGATTTGCAAGGCCGCAGCCCTAAGGGTTGCGGCCTTTTTTGTGCCGATGGGATAAAGGGTCTACACTACTGAGCTATTCGACAAACGGGTGTATGAGTAAAACTGTTGGGGGCAGATATAGATGGTCGAGTGGATTGTTCGTCGTGCGCAGGGCGACCGTGCGCGCGTGGGCACGTTGACGGGCGTGGTGTGCATTCTCGCCAATGTGGCACTTTGCGCTGCGAAGGGCGCAATTGGTGTGCTGTCGGGATCGGTTTCGATTGTGGCGGATGCCATGAACAACCTGTCCGATGCCAGCTCGAATATCGTGAGCGTGCTGGGCTTTAAGCTGGCGAGCAAGCCGGCCGACCCCGAGCATCCTTACGGACATGGCCGCTACGAGTATCTCTCGGGTCTGGTCGTGGCGGCACTCGTGCTGCTGATTGGCGTTGAGCTGGTGAAGTCCTCGGTTGAGCGCGTAATCCACCCCGAACCTGTCGAGTTCTCGCTTGCCCTGGTGGCAGTTCTCGTGCTTTCGATGGTCGTAAAGCTCTGGATGGCGGCCCTCAACCAAAAGCTCGGCGATCGCATTGAGTCCGAGACGCTGCATGCGACCGCGCAAGATTCCAAGAACGATGTTCTTGCCACAGGCGCCGTGCTGGCGTGCGCAATTGTTTCGCAGGTGACGCACGTCAATCTTGACGCATGGGTCGGCCTTGCCGTTGGCGCCTATATTGGCTGGAGCGGTTTTGAACTCATCCAGGATACGGTGAGCCCGCTTTTGGGCCAAGCACCCGATCCCAAGTTGGTCAAGCACATCCGAGACAAGATCATGAGCTACCCCGGCGTTTTGGGCGTTCACGATCTGATGGTTCACGACTACGGCCCGGGCAGGAAGTTTGCAAGTGCGCACGCCGAGATGTCAGCCGAGGCCAGCCCGCTGGAAAGTCACGACACGCTCGATAACATTGAGCAGGCGTTTAGGAACGAAGACGGCATGATTGTCACGCTTCACTACGATCCCATCGTGACCGATGACCCCAAGCTGGCGAGCATGCGTTTACGCATTAACGCCATGGCCCAACAGATCGATAGCCGCCTCTCGATTCATGACCTGCGCTGTGTGCCGGGTCCTACGCACACCAACGTGATCTTTGACTGCGTGCGACCCTCGGATTTGGCGATGAACGCCGAGGACCTAAAGCACGCGCTGGCACAACGGGTCGAATCCGAATATCCCAAGTCGATTGCCAAGATCACGATCGACGAAGACTACGTAGGCCATACCCACGAGTAGGGCTGCGCCGGTAAAGCAAGTTATGCAGAAGGGGAGAGCATGAAGAAGCTGTATCTACTCCGTCACGGTCAGACAGAATTCAACGTAAAAAAGCTGGTCCAAGGTCGTTGTGATTCACCGCTCACCAATTTGGGTCGTCAACAGGCACGGGCGGCGGCCGCTTGGCTCAAGGCCAACGGCGTCGTCCCCGACAAAGTGGTCTCTTCGCCCTTAGGCCGAGCCATGGACACAGCTCAGCTCGTCGCAACCGAACTCCTTGGCCCGGACGCAGCAGTCGAGCCCTGCGAAGGCATCATCGAGCGCAGCTACGGCTCCTTCGAAGAAGGTCCCCACGACGCCCTGCCCACCGACGTCTGGGATCCAGGCGAGGATCTGGTCCCCTTCGGAGGAGAAGGAAGCCGGGCCCTGCAAGCGCGCATGGTAGGCACCCTCACCAATCTCATGAGCGCTAAGGACACCGAGACCCTCCTAGCAGTAAGCCACGGCAGCGCCAGCCGCCAATTCATCAAGGCTGCAGCCCCAGAGGGCTTCGAGCTCCCAGCAAAACTCCCCAACTGCGCCATCATGATTTTCGATTTCGATGAGGCAAAGCCACAAGCAGAAGGCGAGCCAATGCAATGCAAGTTCACCCTCCAGCAAATAGTGGACCCCCAACAAAGTCATTAGCCTGAACGAGCAGAGTTAAGCAGACATCAACGTGTCGTCTCCCGAGCTTGGCAGAGGGGCGGCGAAATATATTAAGTTTGTCGCGAGTTCCGCACGAACAGGAGAGCACTTAATGTGCTCTCCGTCGTGAGCGGGACTGTAGAGCAGCAACCTTAATATGTCTCAGGCCCGCCCCCTCCGCCGCACGCTGGGAACGTGCCACGCACTTTACCTGCGTAAACAATGTGAGTGAAATATGAATCTCAATGGATACGCCCGCAGCCGTGTATACTAAACAGCTGTGTGTAACCAGGGGAGTATTCTGGCTGGACAAAATGCCTGCTTAATAGGGTTGTCAGGTAGTCCGGACGCAATACAAGACTGGGGAGCACGTCGTGTAAGTAGTGGTCCTCTAGGGGCGTACGCTCGGTGGTGTACGCATTGTCCCAAGACCACGCGAGAGTTGGGATCATATCTTGATCAGCATGATTCTCGGCCGCAAGATTGGCATGACCCAGGTTTGGGACGAGGACGACAACGTCGTTCCCGTCACGGTCATCCAGGCTGGCCCCTGCGCTGTCTCGCAGGTTAAAACTCAGGCAACCGACGGCTATGACGCCGTCCAGATCGGTTTCGGCGACATCAAGGCCAAGAACGTGAACAAGCCCATGGCTGGTCACTTCGCCAAGGCTGGCGTCGAGGCCGTCCGCTTCCTTCGTGAGGTCCGCGTCGAGAACGGCGAGGAGCACAAGGTCGGCGAGGTCGTTACCGTCGCTGATTTCGCTGATGTCGAGAAGGTCGACGTCATCGGTACCTCCAAGGGTAAGGGCTTCCAGGGTCGCATCAAGCGCTGGGGTCAGCGCCGCGGTCCTATGACGCATGGTTCTCACTTCCAGCGTCACCCCGGTTCTATCGGTCAGTGCGCCTATCCTGCGCGCGTCCTCAAGGGCGTTAAGATGGCCGGTCACATGGGTAACGAGCGCGTTACCGTCAAGAACCTTTCCGTTGTCCGCATCGATGCCGAGCAGAACCTCATCTTGGTCAAGGGCGCTGTCCCGGGTGCCAAGAATGGTCTCGTCGCCATCCGTATGGCCTAAGGGCCCAGCCCATTTAGCCCAGCGTCATACCAAGGAGAACACTTAAATGGCAAAGTTTGAAGTAAAGAACAGCGAGGGCAAGAAGGTCGCCGAGGCCGAGCTCGCCGCTGAGGTGTACGGCATCGAGCCGAACATCCACGTTATGCACCACATCGTCAAGTGCCAGATGGCCTCTTGGCGTCAGGGCACCCAGTCCGCTAAGGGCCGCTCTGAGGTTTCCGGTGGCGGCAAGAAGCCTTGGCGTCAGAAGGGCACCGGCCGTGCCCGCCAGGGTTCCATCCGTGCTGCCCAGTGGCGTCACGGTGGCGTTGTCTTCGCCCCCAAGCCCCGTTCCTACGCTAAGCGTATGAACAACAAGGAGGTCAAGCTGGCTATGCGCTCCGCGCTGTCCGCCAAGCTGGCCGATGGCGAGCTCGTGCTCGTCGACGACTACGGCTTCGAGAAGCCTTCCACCAAGGCTGCCGTTGCCATGCTCAAGGCTCTCGGCCTTGAGGGCAAGCGTCTGACCATCATCGTTCGCGATGAGGACGTCAACGCCTACCTGTCGTTCCGCAACATTCCCAAGACGTTCATCATCACTGCCGACGAGGCCAACACCTACGATCTCGTCAACAACAACGCTGTGCTGATGCCCGCCGACATCGCCGCTCACTTCGGGGAGGTGCTTGCATAAATGACCGCCCACGAGATCATCATCCGTCCGATCGTGTCCGAGCGTTCCTTCTCCGGCATGGAGCAGAACAAGTACACGTTCGAGGTCGCCAAAGATGCTAACAAGTATCAGATCAAGGACGCTGTCGAGGAGATCTTCGGCGTCAAGGTCGTTCGCGTGAACACCCTGACGGTTAAGCCTAAGACCAAGCGCGTGCGCTATGTCGCCGGCAAGACCCGTTCTTGGAAGAAGGCCATCGTCACGCTGGCCGAGGGCGACACCATCGAGGTCTTTGGCAACCAGGCCTAAGACTCGTTGCTGTTGAGTGAGCTCATGCCTCCCAAATAGGGGAGGCGAGAGCTCAAGGTTTTGGGCGTATAAAATGGACACGCCCGGAACCGTGTATACGTCCGGTGTCATCGCACCCGAGGCAGAACCTCGAATCCCTGTCTGCGATGGCTAACGGATTCCTATTGAAAGGGATTGTAATGGCTGTAAAGCACCTTAAGCCGACCTCCGCTGGTAGGCGTTGGCAGACGATCTCCGATTTCTCCGAGATCACCTGCACCAAGCCCGAGAAGTCTCTTCTCGAGCCCCTGCCCAAGAAGGCCGGTCGTAACAACAACGGCCGCATCACCACCCGCCACCAGGGCGGCGGCGTGAAGCGTCGTTACCGCGTGATCGACTTCAAGCGCAACAAGGACGGCGTGCCCGCCAAGGTTGCCACGATCGAGTACGATCCGAACCGTTCCGCTCGCATCGCTCTGCTGCACTACGCTGACGGTGAGAAGCGCTACATCCTCGCCCCTAAGGGCCTCGAGGTCGGTCAGACCGTCATGTCCGGTTCTGACGCCGACATCAAGCCGGGCAACGCTCTGCCCCTCGCCGACATCCCCGTCGGTACGCTCATCCACGCCGTCGAGTTCCAGCCGGGCAAGGGCGCCGCTATCGCCCGTTCCGCCGGTAACTCCTGCCAGCTGATGGGTAAGGAGGGCAAGTACGCTATCGTCCGTATGCCTTCCTCCGAGATGCGCCGCATCCTCGTTACCTGCCGCGCCACCGTCGGTGAGGTCGGCAACGCCGATCACGCCAACATCGTCATCGGCAAGGCCGGCCGTAAGCGTCACTTGAACGTGCGCCCGACCGTCCGCGGTACCGTCATGAACCCTGTCGACCACCCGCACGGCGGTGGCGAGGGCAAGAACCACACTTCTGGTCGTCCCTCTGTTACCCCCTGGGGTAAGCCGACGAAGGGCCTTCGTACGCGCAAGAAGAAGAAGGTCTCGAACCAGCACATCATTCGTCGCCGTAAGAAGTAATTTCGGATACCGAGTTTTAGGAGAAAGCACTTATGAGCAGAAGTCTCAAAAAGGGCCCGTTCGTGGAGACTCGCCTTCTCTCGCGTATCACCGCGATGAACGAGGCTGGCAAGAAGGACGTCGTGAAGACCTGGTCCCGCGCGTCCACCATCTTCCCCGAGATGGTTGGTCACACCTTTGCCGTCCACGACGGCCGCAAGCATGTGCCCGTGTATGTTA
>USNA01000071.1 GCA_900555955.1 uncultured Collinsella sp.
TATCGGTCAGGGGGGGGGGTGGGCCTGCCCATGCAACCGATAACGCCGCCCTTATGCGCTTGGCTGACTACTTGGAGCAAGAGACCGATGATACGTATCTGAAGGTCTACAGCCTGGGTGATGACTTTTGGAATAACGATGCCTACTGCGTGACGAGCGATCCCGAGCGCGTGCGTCGCGCCATGGAGTCGGGCGGCAACGCGTGGCTCAAAGGCGAAGAGGCCCCGTGCCGTCCCGTCGTCGATGACGCGCCGGTGTTTAAGGCGAATATTTGGAGCGCCCGTTCACGTGAGGAGCTCGCGGAGCTACGCGAGCGCGTTGCCGTTGAGGTGCCGGAACTCTCGCTCGTGTTTCCCAACAACCGCGTGCGCCTGTTTGACATCCTTCCGGCTGGTTGGGATAAGGGCTGCGCTGCGCTGGAGTTGGCGCGCGCTTTGGGCCTGACGCCCGACGAGGTGGCCGCATTCGGAGATTCCGATAACGACCTGCCCATGATCGACGCCGTTCCCAACTCCGTTGCAGTCGCCAATGCCAACGAGGCTGTCACGGCTGCCGCGCGCTGGCATATCGGCGCTGCGGCAGACGATGCGGTTGCCGGGGCTCTGCATCAGATTGCCGCCTGCGCCGCGACGGGGGAGATGCCGCCGTTTATGCGTCAGATGGATGCGACGGGTTTCGACGTCACGAACGTCTAGGGAGACAGCCATGAAGCTCCAGCAGCTCAGATATGTCGTCAAAGTTGCCGAATGCGGCAGCATCACCGAAGCCTCGCGCCGGCTCTTTGTGTCGCAGCCTTCGATTACCGCGTCGATTCGCGATCTCGAAAACGAGATGGGTGTGCACATCTTTGAGCGCACCAACAAGGGCGTCGTTGTGTCCGAGGAAGGCGAGACCTTCTTGGGCTATGCGCGCCAGGTACTCGACCAGGCCGATCTGCTCGAAGGCAAGTACAAGGGCGCATCCGAGCAGGTGCCGCACTTTAGTGTGAGCTGCCAGCATTATTCCTTTGCTGTCAACGCGTTTGTCGATGTGATCCGTGAGTTCGATGCCGCGCGCTACGACTTTACCCTGCGCGAGGAACAGACCCACGAGATTATCGAGGACGTCGCGCATATGAAAAGCGAGCTCGGCATCCTGTATCTGTCGGAGCACAATCGCGAGGTCATCGAGCGCATGCTGGTGGCCAACGAGCTCGTGTTCGAAGGGCTCTTCTGCGCTACGCCGCATGTCTTCGTGTGCGCCGACCATCCGCTGGCGGGCCGCTCCAGCGTGACGCTCGAGGACTTGGAAGACTACCCGTTTTTGTCTTACGAGCAGGGCAGCTATAACTCGTTCTACTATTCCGAGGAACTGACCTCGACGTTTGAGCGTCGCAAGAATATCCGCGTGCGCGACCGTGCGACGCTGTTCAACCTGGCTATGGGCCTCAACGGTTACACGGTATGCTCGGGCGTGATCAGTCACGAGCTCAACGGCCCCGGCATCATCTCGATTCCGCTCGATGTAGACGAGTACATGGAGATCGGCATCATTACGCGCAAGAACACGACGCTCACGCGCTACGGCCAAGCCTATATCGACGCGATTCGTCAGCATATCTAGGCTGCTACATTCTGCACGGGTCAAATCTCTTTATGGCAGTCCAGGCTGATATAGGAAACATCTATATCAAACTGTTATAAACGTATATTTTACGATGGCCATATGAGCGCTCATACTCTGTCCCAGTAAAGCAACCAATGCAAAGGGAGATATCTATGAGCACTTCGATTCAACCGAACGCGCCGTTTCGCGCCGATATCGTCGGCAGCTTTCTTCGTCCGCAGGCTGTAAAGGACGCCCGTGCTGCCTACGCCGCGGGTACGCTCGATGACGACGGCCTTAAGGCCGTCGAGGATGAGGCCATTCGCGACCTGGTGGACAAGCAAAAGGCCGCTGGTCTGCAGGTGATTACCGACGGCGAGTTCCGCCGCAGTTACTGGCACCTCGACTTTATGTGGGGGCTCAACGGCATTGAACGCCGTACCTCGCGTACGGGCTATATGTTCCATGACGAGGAGACCACGGCCGATACCGCCGTGGTGACCGGCCCCATCAGCGGCGAGAACCATCCGTTTTTCGAGCACTTCAAATTTGTCAAGGCGCTCGAGGGGGAGGGCCAGGTCGCGCGGCAAACCATTCCGGCGCCGATCCAGACGTTCTCCGAGGTCACGCTCGATCGCTGCGACGGCCAGCAGGAAAGCCTGCGCGCCGTCTACAAGACCGACGAAGATCTCGCCGATGCCATCGCCGCGGCATATCGCACGGTGATCGCCGACCTGTATGCCGCGGGCTGCCGCAACATCCAGTTTGATGACTGCACCTGGGGCATCTACTGCGATGCCGATTTTGTCGCCAAAACCGGCATGAGCCCGGTCGACCTGCAAAAGGTAAGCGAGCTGGGCGTGGCGCTCAACAATGCCGCCATCGCGGGCAAGCCCGACGATTTGGTTATCAACACGCACGTATGCCGCGGCAACTACCACTCCACCTATGCTTTTGAGGGTGGCTACGACCCCATCGCGCCGTACCTGTTTACGCGCGAGGACGTCGATGCGTTCTATCTGGAGTTCGATACGCCGCGCGCCGGTGGTTTTGAGCCGCTCAAGTACGTTGCTCCCGGCAAGAAGGTCGTGTTGGGCCTGGTGACCACCAAGGCCGCTGAGCTTGAGGACGAGGATGCCATCGTCGAGCGTATTCACGAGGCTGCAAAGTATGTTCCGCTCGAGAACCTGTATCTGTCGCCCCAGTGCGGCTTTGCCAGCTGCGAGATTGGCAACAAGCTGACCGAGGACGAGCAATGGGCAAAGATCGCGCTGGTCAAGCGTATTGCCGAGCGCGTTTGGAAATAGCGGTAACGTTCGCAGGTGACGGCGCGTGCGAGACATAGCGTATCGCGTACAATGGTTCGGATCGTATCGTTCGGGCAGGTTATCCGATATGCTCGATCGCCCTTCCATTCGAAAGGACATCCATGTCCCAATCCTCGACGCCCGCCGTCACCGATGCCATCTACGATGCATCGTCGCTCGGCCGCCCGCGCATGTTCCTGCTCGGCCTGCAGCACCTGTTTGCCATGTTTGGCGCCACCGTGCTGGTACCCGTGCTCACCGGTCTCTCGGTTTCGGCGACGCTTTTGTTTGCCGGCTTGGGCACGCTGCTGTTTCACTTCCTGTCGCGCGGTAAGGTGCCGGCATTTTTGGGCTCATCGTTTGCCTTTATTGCCGGTTATGCCGCCATCGCGCCCAACGGCGAGGCCGAGTTATTGCCTTACGCTTGTCTGGGCGTTGCCTGCGCCGGATTGCTCTACCCGGTGCTGGCGGCGCTCTTCCGTGCGTTTGGTGCCAAGCGCGTCATGCGCTTCTTCCCGCCGGTGGTGACGGGCCCCATCGTCATTTCCATCGGTCTGATCCTGGCAAGCTCCGCCATTGCCAACTGCCAGACCAATTGGCTCGTCGCCGTTATCGCCGTGGCAGTGATCGTCATCTGCAACATCTGGGGCCGCGGCATGGTCAAGATTGTGCCGATCCTGCTGGGCGTTGCGGTGAGCTATGCCGTTGCCGCCGCGCTGGGCGAGGTCGACTTTTCTGGCGTCGCAGCCGCTCCCTGGGTTGGTTTGCCCATCGTGTGGGATAACACCGTGTTTGCGCTCTTTGGGCCGCAGTTCGATAGCGGTCTTGCCACGACGGCCATCATCACCATCATGCCGCTGGCCTTTGCGACCATGATCGAGCATATCGGTGACATCTCCGCTATCGGCTCCACTTGCGAGCGTAACTACATCGCCGACCCCGGCCTGCACCGCACGCTGCTCGGCGACGGCCTTGCCACGATTCTGGCTTCGCTCTTTGGCGCTCCGGCCAACACCACGTATGGCGAGAACACCGGCGTGCTTGCCCTGACGCGTGTGTTCGACCCGCGCGTGATTCGCGTTGCCGCGTGCTGTGCCATCGTGCTTTCGTTCTGCCCCAAGTTCGCTGCCGTAATCGCCGCCATGCCGGCATGCGTTATCGGCGGCGTGTCGCTCGTGCTCTATGGCATGATCAGTGCCGTGGGCGTACGCAACCTCATTGAGAACCAGGTCGATTTCCAGAACAACCGCAACGTGCTGGTGGCAGCTCTGGTGCTCGTGCTTTCACTCGGCATTGCCTATAGCACCGCCGGTGCCATCGTGCTGGAGCTGGGCGGCGTGACGATTTCGCTTTCCGGCCTTGCCGTGGGCTCGCTGGTGGGTATCGTGCTCAACGCGATTCTGCCCGGCAATGATTTTGAGTTTGATGTCTCCGAGCTTGAGGAGGCTGCTGAGTAGCAGCTGCGTTCAGCTAAAACAAGATATGGTGCCCATGCGTATATGCGTGTGGGCACCATTTTTAATGTGTCAGTATCCAGTGGATGCCGCGGGCCATGCGTAAGTCGGTTTGGGCAAAGTGATTGCCGGGGTTGAGCTCCAGCGTTGTTGGAATGCCGCGCTCGACGAGCAACGCTTCCATCGCGCGTGTGTCGTCGAGTACATGCCGCATCATGCGGTTGGGCGTCTTGGTTTCCTTTTTGCCGAGTGACAGGTAGACGGCTTGCGGGCTGCCGGCAAAAGGGGCCGTGCTGGCACGGTCGACAAAGTCGGGAAACCATAGCGACCCCGATGCGCTCGCGGCGCGGTCAAAGGCGTCGGTTTGCCAGAGGGGCCAGAGTGCGAAGAGGCCCGCGAGCGAGTAACCGGCAATGCCGCGCCAGGTGGGCGGCTGAGGAAGCGACGACTCGACCTGGGGGATTATCTGATTCAGCAGCTCATCAAGAAAATCGGCAGCTTGGCCGCCGAAAGGCTCGGCATCGCGTACGGTCCCGTCGCATGCCCAGGGGCTCAGCTCGCGATTCCAATCGAGCCCGCCAATGGTGACGAGGGCGAATGGCGGACAGTCGAGCTCTCGGCAACACTTATAAACCTCGCTGCCGTCGCCCACGACCACAGGAAGGTAGATGACAGGCGCGCTTTCCGTATGATTCGAATAAACGGTTATCTGCTTTTGATGCGCTTCCATGACGGGCTTCTCTCAGTGTTGTGATATCGGCAGCCCCAATTGTCGCACGCCAGCGTATGCCGGTTGGGCTAGACCAAAGACAATCTCGTGCATCCCCTGCGGACGCATATGGAAAACGCCACCGCCGGAGGGGAGCTCGGCGGTGGCGTTGTTAAACGGTGCTGGGGCTCGGGGCCTTCGCGGGAGCTGCCATGTGCGCAGAGGCGTCTAAGAACGCTTACGGCTCGCCATGGTGCCTGCGGCGATAGCGGCTGTTCCCGCAAGGACGGTTGCCACGATGGCCGCACCCGAGGTGTCGCCGGTTGCCGCGAGCACGCCGGTAGTCTTGGCTTTCGTGGTTGAAGCCGCAACGGCCTTGGTCGGCTTTGAGCCCTCAGGCTTGGGGTTCTGCTTGGACTCCGCGGGCTTGCTTTCTGCGGGCTTGGTCTCGTCGGGCTTGGGGTCTTCCGGCTTGGCTACCTCGGGAGGTGCGATGGTCGTACTTTTGGCGACTGCTTTGATATAGAGGGAGTCGACCGTGGCGTCGCCCGTGCCGATGGCTTGGCCTGCCTCGTAGATGCCGTCACGGAGCTTGCGATAGTCAATGACCTTGCCGCCTTCGGGCGTCTGGATGGCGGCGTTCTCAATCTTGATGGTGCCGATTGTCTTGCCGTCAGCGCTCATGGCACGGGCAAAGATTGCCGCTGTATCTCCTTCGGCCGTTACCTTGCTGCGGATGATCGAGATGACTGCGGGTGTGACG
>USNA01000072.1 GCA_900555955.1 uncultured Collinsella sp.
TGGGCGTATCACGCTGCCGATGGGGGAGCGCCGGTTGTCGAGTCTGCGCGCTGTCATTACGAGGGCGATCGGTCGTGCGTTCGTGCCCATGCGGTCGCGGAGGCCTTGGAGCGCATTGTCCGCGTGCTCAATTCTATGGAATAGACGTGGTTTAAGGGGCCTTAGGGCCCCTTAATTGTGGAGATAGGGACCTTTGACGAGAATTACGTTTGCGCTGGTACATGACCTAAACTATTTCGATCACCCGTATTTGTGATTGGTGGGGTCAAGCGTTTGGTCGGTGATTGGTTGGCGTTTGGTCGGATTTTGGAATGGTCGGGTGCATATGATGAATCTGAACGGTTGACCACGAACAGCCGTTCGTTTATTATCGTTTCAGGTTGTTAAGAGGAGGGCTATTCATGGCCAAGAATTCAGGTCCCGTACGTACCGTTCATGCACGCACGACGGGTAAAGAGCGCGACGAGATGATCGCCACCACCAAGGCCGAGATCGAGAAGAAGTTCGGCCAGGGCTCTATTATGAGGTATGGCGACGGCGGCCCCGAGCTCGAGGTCGAGGCTATTCCGACGGGCTCTCTGGCGCTCGATGCCGCCTTGGGTATCGGCGGCGTTCCGCGCGGCCGTATCGTCGAGATTTATGGCCCCGAGTCCTCCGGTAAGACGACGCTTTCGCTCGAGATCCTTGCAGAGGCGCAGGCCATGGGCGGTGTTGTTGCATTTATCGATGCCGAGCACGCGCTTGATCCCACCTATGCCGCGCGCATCGGCGTCGATATCGATGAGGTCTTGATTTCCCAGCCCGATACGGGCGAGCAGGCGCTCGAGATCGTCGATATGCTTGTGCGCTCCGGTGCCATCGACGCCATCGTCGTCGACTCTGTTGCCGCCTTGACTCCGCGTGCCGAGATCGAGGGCGAGATCGGTGACACGACGGTGGGTCTGCAGGCTCGCTTGATGAGCCAGGCACTCCGCAAGCTTGCCGGCTCGCTTGCCAAGTCCAACACGACCTGCATCTTCATTAACCAGCTGCGCGAGAAGATCGGCGTCATGTTCGGTAACCCCGAGACCACCACGGGCGGCCGCGCGCTCAAGTTCTTCTCTTCCGTGCGAATCGATATTCGCAAAATCGATACCATCAAGCTCAAGGACGAGGTTATCGGCAATCGCGTGCGTGCCAAGGTCGTTAAGAACAAGGTGGCCGCTCCGTTCCGCTCGGCTGAGTTTGACATCATGTACGGCACCGGCATCTCCAAAGAGGGCTCGATTCTGGATATGGCCGTCGAGTGCGGTATCTGCAAAAAGATGGGGTCCTGGTTTGCCTATGGTGAGGACAAGCTCGGCAACGGTCGCGAGGCCGCCAAGACGTTCCTGCGCGAGCATCCCGATTGCGCCGACGAGATCGAGCACAAGGTTCGCCTTGCCTGCGGCCTTGAGTATGACGATGATGCCCCCTCCGAGGTTGAGTTGACCGATCAGCCCGCCCCCGAGGAGTTTGATGAGCTGTACGCCATCGATGGCTCCGCAATGCTCGACGATGACGACGAGTAGCGGATGCCGACATGCCGTTTACGGTGACCGAGGCAACAGTCGTCTTTCCCGATAAGAAGGCGGCCTCCTCGTTCTCGAGCGGTTATGCGTCTAAAAAGCCCTGCGCGCATATCGATTGCGATCTCGAGGGCGGTTTCGAACGCTCCATTTGGATTCCCGTGCGCGTGGCGCGCCTGTACGTTAAGAACCGCCCCGATCTTCCCTGTGATTGGGATGACTTTCGCGAGGCGGTGCAGCTTATCGAACGCAAATGTGCACTCACCATGGTGACCGAGATGCTTTCGCGCCGCGATCATGCCACGGGCGAGGTGCGCGATAAGTTGGCGCGCTATGGCTTTCGACAGCCCGCGATCGATTTTGCGGTTGCTCGAGCGACCGAGTATCGGTTTTTGGACGAGAACCGTTTTTGCTCGTACTTTATCGAAGAGCGCAAACGTCGCGGCTGGGGACAGCGCAAGATCGAGGTTGAGCTCAAGCGTCGTCATGTCGTGCTTGACGATATCCCCGGGTATCCCGAAGCTTATTTTGCCGTGGATGATGACATGGCCCGCGCTTCGGCCTTGCTCGCTAAACGTCGCGTTCCCGAGGCGCGCGCATTCGAAAAGCTCGTCAGGTTTTTGATGGGTAAAGGTTTTTCGTATCACATTGCCGCCGATGCCGTTAAGGCACGTCTCGATGCCTTAAGCGAGGAGTGTGCCGTGTAAGCGTGCACCTGTTACGCCCCTGCCGTTCACCGCTCGATTGGCGCCGTGCCGGGTGCGTTTATTTGACAGTTGTTGCGGTTCAACGTAGGATAATTACTGTCATTTGCTTTGTGATATGTGCTCATCTGTGATGAGTTTGTTTATATGTTTATCTGTATCCGACCCGCATAAGCTGCGCCCATATTACTCAAATGTCGCGAGCCGTTCGTAAGGACGGTTCGCTTTGCTGTGTAACGAATCCATAAAAAGGAGTGAGCATGCCTATCATTGCAGCGCTCGTTGGCCTCGTTTTGGGTGCCATCGCCGCCATTGCCTACATGCGCACCGCCAAGCAGGGAAGTCTTCACGAGGCCGACGAAAAGATCCAGTCGGCACACGCGCAGGCAGAGTCCCTGATCGGTGATGCAAAGCGTCAGGCCGAGACCCTCAAAAAAGAGGCTCTGCTCGAGGCTAAGGAAGAGATCATCAAGAACAAGCAGGCCGCCGAGGCCGAGGACAAGCAGCGTAAGAGCGAGATTCGCACGCTCGAAAACCGTGTGATGCAGCGCGAGGAATCGCTCGATCGTCGCAACGATGCGCTCGATAAACGCGAGCATCAGTTGTCCAGCCAGGCCGGTCAGGTCGAGAAGCGCTCTCGCGAGCTTGAGGAGCTCTGCGCCAAGCAGACCTCAGAGCTTGAGCGTATAGCTGACCTTACGCGCGAGGACGCTCACAAGGAGCTGCTCGACAAGGTCCGCGGCGAGGTTACCCACGAGGCGGCCACCATCATCCGCGAGTCCGAGCAGCAGGTCCGCGCCGAGTGCCACAAGACCGCTCAGGAGATTCTCTCCCTGGCGATTCAGCGTTGCGCCGCCGACCATACCGCCGAGGTCACCGTTACTTCCGTGCACATTCCCTCCGATGACCTCAAGGGTCGCATCATCGGTCGCGAGGGTCGCAACATCCGCACCTTTGAGCAGGTGTCTGGCGTCAACCTCGTGATTGACGATACTCCCGAGACCGTCGTGCTTTCGAGCTTCGATCCGGTCCGTCGTGAGACCGCCCGCGTGGCGCTCGAGAACCTCATTGCCGACGGTCGTATTCACCCCGCCCGCATCGAGGAGATGTATCACAAGGCCGACGATTTGGTTCAGCAGCGTGTGCGCGAGGCTGGCGAGCAGGCCGCCTTCGATACCGGTATCCACGACCTGCATCCCGAGATCGTCAAGACCCTGGGTGCTCTTCGCTACCGTACCTCGTTTGGTCAGAACGTTCTGCAGCACTCGCTTGAGGTTTCTGACCTGTGCGGCGTCATGGCCTCCGAGCTTGGTCTGGACGTTGTGACCGCCAAGCGCGCCGGTCTTCTGCACGACTTGGGTAAGGCCATCGACCATGACGTTGAGGGTCCGCATGCTGTGATTGGTGCTGAGCTTGCCCGCCGTTATGGCGAGAAGCCCGTTATCGTCCACGCGATCGAGGCCCATCATGCCGACGTCGATCCCAACACGGTGCTCGACGTTCTGGTCCAGGCTGCCGATGCCGTCTCCGCTTCTCGCCCCGGTGCCCGCCGCGAGTCGGCCGAGAACTACATTAAGCGCCTTGAGAAGCTCGAGGAGATCGCCAACTCTCACGACGGCGTCGAGCGTACCTATGCCATGCAGGCCGGTCGCGAGGTTCATGTCATGGTTCAACCGGACAAGATCTCCGATGCCCAGTCCACGGTGCTTGCGCACGATATCGCCCATCAGATCGAGGAAGAGATGGAGTATCCCGGTCAGGTGCGCGTTGTCGTGATTCGCGAGAGCCGTGCCGTCGATATCGCTAAATAACATGAACGACGCGAACGAGCTCATCTCATTTATCGCGTCGATGTCGGGGGAGGGCAACCTTCGCGTCGAGGAAAACCTTGGCGAGGGGTATGTCCGCCTCCGCGTTTCGGAGGCCGAGCGCCGTCAAGCCAAGCATGACATTCAGCATGTGGAGGACATTGTCATCGAGATGCTGCGCAATGCTCGCGATGCCGGAGCCGATAAGGTCTATCTTGCCACGACCAAGGAGGAGGGTGTTCGCACCCTCCTCTTCCTGGATAACGGTTCGGGTGTGCCGCAGGATATGCAGGAGCGTATCTTCGATGCCCGTGTCACCTCCAAGCTCGAGAGCATGAAAATGGACCGTTGGGGTGTTCACGGTCGTGGTATGGCGCTGTTCTCTATCAAGCAGAACACGGATGAGGCACGCGTTGTTACATCGGGTGTTGATTTGGGTTCCGCGTTTAAGGTGTGCGTTGCCACCGATCGCTTGGGTGAGCGCGCCGACCAGTCGAGCTGGCCTCAGGCGGTTAAAGACGAAGACGGCCGCTATGTATGCGCTCGCGGTCCTCACAACATCATTCGCGCTGCGTGTGAGTTTGCCCTCGAGGAGCTGCGTTGCTGCGATGTGTATCTGGGCTCTCCGTCCGAGATCGCTGCGACCTTGTACGCTCAGGCTTCGACTCGTCTCGATACGTCGCGCCTGCTCTTTATCGATGACGAGTGCGAGCTTCCGGTTATCGATCGTTTGGGCCTAGCCTCGGATGCCGAGGACTTTATCCGGATCTGCTCCGGGTTGGGTCTCGAGATGTCCGAGCGCACTGCCCACCGTATTCTGTCGGGACAGATTAAGCCCGTTCGCGGCGTGACCGCGCGCCTACTGCGCGAGCGTGATTCCACCTCGCATGCGCCGGCTCCCGTCGATCTTGCCAAGGACCGTCGAGGTCTTCGCATCGCCAAGGATGATATGGCGCAGTTTTCTCGTGCGGTCGAGCGTGACTTTAACGACCTCGCTGCCCGGTATTACCTCAATCTGTGTGGCGACCCTAAGATTCGCGTTTCGCGTGATCGCATCACGGTGACGTTCGATCTTGCCAAAGAGGAATAAAATCTTTACCGAGTCCGCTCGGTACGATACAGTTATTGCAGTTAAAACGTACTTTTAAACGCAGGAGTTTCTTCATGGATTGCCTGAAGGTATCAAGCAAATCATCGCCCGCGTCCGTTGCCGGCGCCATTGCCGGCATGGTCAAAGATGGCGTTCCCGTCAACATTCAGTGCGTCGGCGCCGGTGCCGTTAACCAGGCCATCAAGGCCGTCGCCATTGCGCGCGGCTTTCTGATTCCGACCGGCTTTGATGTCTCCTGCGCGCCGGTGTTCTCTGACATTCTCATTAACGGGGAGTCGCGTACGGCAATTCGTCTCTCTATCTACGTTCACCAGATTAATCGGGCTGCTATGGATAACGTCGTCATGGACGACGTTAAGCCTGTTGCGTAAGCGAGCCATCTGCACGCTTGTAGCACCTATGCGCCCCGTCGATACTATCGTTAGGATGTAAGCTCATGGACCAGCGTTCCGTACGCGATATTCTTGCCGGTAAAACCTACTTTATTCGCACATTCGGCTGCCAGATGAACCAGCACGACTCCGAGCGCGTGAGTGGTTTGCTCGATTCGTATGGCTGTCTTATGGCGCTCGATCCCGAGCATGCCGATATTGTCGTGTTCA
>USNA01000073.1 GCA_900555955.1 uncultured Collinsella sp.
CTTTGCCCCCGCGCGGACCGCGCGAAGTATGAGCTCGCCCACGCCATAGGTCGAAGCCGCAAGCGCCGCCGATTTCGTGCAGGGTGAATACCCAATACCCGCCGCCTCGGCCATCTCAATTACAGCCGAGTCGTGCTCGTCGTCCACCAGCATCCGGGCAGACACGCGATAGTCCAAGGGGCCTGCAACCTCACAGGTCGAGAGCTCGCCACCGCGCGCGGCGATGGCATCGAGCGTTCCCTCGCCACCATCTGCCAGCGGCAAAGCGCCCAGCTCGGCATCGGGCCACACACGGCGCACGCCTTCGGCAACGGCCTCCTCCGCCTGCGCACTCGACACGCTGCCCTTGAAGGAGTCGGTCGCCAGCAGCACACGGCGGGGCCGCCGCCGCACGGGGCCAAAGTCGACCGTCTCGTCGGCGAGATCTCCAACACCCGCGAGCGCCTCGGCGTGAGCCGCATGCGCCTCAAGGTTCAAACCGCAACCGACGCCGTCGACACCGCGCAGGCCAGCAAAATAGCTGCTCAGCACTTCACGGCACTCGCCTGCCAGCACGCCGGCGGTCACATTAAACCGATGGTTCAGGCGCGAATCGGCATTGAGGTCGTACAGCGAACCCAGCGCGCCCTCCTTGGCATCGGTCGCAGCGCCCCACGCGCGCGTTAACCATAAGCCCCGCGCACATACAGCAGGGCTCGAGCGTCACGTAAACCGTGCAATCGGAAAGGCGCCAGCGTCCAAGCGTCTGAGCGGCGGCACACAGGGCCAAAAATTCGGCATGCGCCGAAGGATCCTGGTCGAGTTCGCGGCGATTATGCGCCCTCGCGACAATCTCGCCCGCGCGTACCACCACGGCACCAATCGGTACCTCGCCCACCGCAGCAGCGGCGCGAGCCTCCGCCAGCGCCTCGCGCATGAACTTCTCGTCGA
Organism: uncultured Collinsella sp.; assembly: GCA_900555955.1. Classification (GTDB taxonomy): domain Bacteria; phylum Actinomycetota; class Coriobacteriia; order Coriobacteriales; family Coriobacteriaceae; genus Collinsella. The sequence continues at coordinate 931 of USNA01000073.1, forward strand.
TTTCGGTGATCGTCATCGTTCGCCTTCCCTGTTGCAAATTCAAAACGATGCTATCATTACGACTCACGGAGAGATGGCAGAGCGGTTGAATGCGGCGGTCTTGAAAACCGTTGAGCGCGAGAGCGTTCCGGGGGTTCGAATCCCCCTCTCTCCGCCACTTCTAGTGATGCACCGGCGTCATGGTGCGCTCAAACAGCGCATCGACCACGTCGGCTATCTCGGGTCGACGCTCGAGATCGTGACCCGACTCCCACCAATTTGTGAACAGTCGAATAATGCCACCGGCGATAAACTCCGATGTCGTCTCGAGCGAAACGGGCGCCAGGGCATCTTCGGCAAGCGAGCTCATCACACGCTCGCGGATGGAACGCGCAATGCGGTCGCAAATCATGCCGGTCAGCATGCCCGACATGCTGCTGGCCAAAAGGTTATCCATGAGCTGCTCATGCGCCAGAATCATATTCATGGCATCGTCAAAGACCTCATGGCGAAGCGCCCGTACGTCATCAAGCGGCTCCGCGTCCGCTGCATCGGTCCGGTTTTGCGGCAAGCCCGTCATAAGCTCATCGATATAGAAGGCAAAGTAATCGTTTTTATCGCGAAAATGCTTATAGAACGTCGTGCGGCGAATCAGGGCACGGTCGCAAAGCATAGCAACCGTCAAATCCTCAAACCGATGCTCTTCCAATAGCTCGGTAAAGGCATCGAACAGGGCACGATAGGTTTTCTTGATGCGAAGGTCCATCCGTATCGCCATCCTCAAGGCGTAGACAGCATTCCTTAATTTGTCGCATATCTTACACCTGTACCACCCGTTCCATATTGGTGCCTCCTTCCCGGTTGAAACATAACGCTTACCGGAAAGTTCGGCACCGCCAAAGGTTGCGGGTATACTAGATGTGTTATACCAACAACGGCCGGCGCTAGACGCCGCTGCCATTCGAAACGGAGACATCATGCTTCCCGTCATCATCGGTATCGTTGTTCTCGTTGTGATTGCCTGTGCCATCGCCGGCATCTACAACAACATGGTCACCAAGCGCAATCGCATCGATAACGCTTGGCAGAACATCGACACGCAGCTGCAGCGCCGCAACGACCTGATCCCTAACCTGGTCGAGACCGTCAAGGGCTACGCCAAGCACGAGCAGGACACGCTCGCCGCCGTAGTCAACGCACGCAACGCCGCCGTGAGCGCCACCACCCCCGAGGCCAAGATGGAAGCGGACAACGTGCTGACCGGTGCGCTGCGCCAGCTCTTTGCCGTCGCCGAGGCCTACCCCGACCTTAAGGCGAACACCAACTTTACGCAGCTCCAGTCCACGCTCGAGGACACCGAGAACAAGGTGAGCTACGCACGCCAGAGCTACAACGATTGCGTGCTCAGCTACAACAACGCCATCCAGACGTTCCCGGCTGTTATCTTTGCCGGCATCTTCCAGTTTAAGGAGCGCCAGGGCTTCGAGGCAGCTGAAGCCACCCGCCAGGCACCGACCGTCAAGTTCTAACAATCACGGCCGAGTCTTAAGCCAGTTCATCAGCCCTTTGGGGCCCAAGGCACAAACCTTGGGCCCTTTTCTTATCCACGCACAACGCGCGGCAAAACATAAAGCGCGGCCTAAAAGGCCGCGCACCATATTCAATTCAGCCAAGTAATCCCCTGTCGCGACAGCGCCGAGCCGCAGGGCAGAGAGCAAGTTCCCTCCCAGCGCACTCCGCAGGACGCAAGAAGCCCTCGCCGCACGAAGTGCGCAGCGAGGACTTCTTGCATGTCCGAGGACGCGCTGGGAGGGAACTTGCTCTCTGCCCGGACGTGCTCGCCAAGAGCTGTAAGGCAAATTACGCGACGGTGTAAACCCAGTTGTGCTTGTCCTCGACAGCACCGGACTGGATACCGGTCAGGGTCTCGCGAAGCTTCTTCATCACGGGGCCGATCTCGGTGTAGCCAGCCGGGAAGGTCACGGTCTCATCGGCACCGTAGACCTTGTTGTCGATCTCGCCCACCGGAGAGATGACGGCAGCGGTGCCGCACAGGCCGCACTCCACAAAGGTGCCGGCCTTGACCTCAGCCCACTCGACGGGACGCTGGTCGACGGTCATGCCCAGGTCCTCAGCGACCTGAACGAGCGAGCGACGGGTGATGGAGGGCAGGATGGAGTCGGTGTGAGACTGCGGAACGACGAGCGTGCCGTCCTCCTTCACGAACAGAACGTTCGCGCCACCGGTCTCCTCGACATAGGTGCGGGACTCGGAGTCGAGATACAGGTTCTCGGCATAACCCTCGCGATGGGCCTCCATCGTGGGCTTGAGGGACATGGCGTAGTTCAGGCCGGCCTTGATATTGCCGGTGCCGTGCGGTGCGGCGCGGTCGTACTCGGAAACGCGCAGCTTGACGGGCTTGAGGCCGCCCTTAAAGTACGGACCGACCGGGGTCACGAGAATGCGGAACGTGTACTCAGGAGCGGGAGCCACGCCGATCACGTCACCGGAGCCGATCATAAACGGACGCACGTACAGGGTCGCACCGGAACCGAAGGGCGGAACCCAAGCGGCGTTGGCAGAAACGACCTGCTTGACGGCCTCAACAAACTTATCCTTGGGGAACGGGGGCATCTCGAGGCGCTGGGCAGAGTTATACATGCGCTCGGCGTTCATGTCGGGACGGAAGCAGACGATGCTGCCGTCCTCGGCGGTGTAGGCCTTCAGGCCCTCAAAGACCTCCTGGCAGTAATGGAAGATGCCACCGCACTCGGAGACATGCAGGGTGTGGTCGGTGGTCAGGCCGCCCTCGTCCCACTCGCCATCCTTCCAATGAGCCTCGTAGCTGTAATCGGTCTTCATGTAGCCAAAGCCGAGGCTACCCCAATCGATATCCTTCTTCTCGACAGTCATATGTCGCTCCTTACATACACAGTTGCATACTCGCGAACTCGCACGCAAGGACCGAGGCCGACCGCGTCGCAACGTCGCACGCCCGGAGCGTAGAGCCGGACGGGACACGCGGGCAACACCAAAGCCCATGGCATATCGATTCGCATGCAGGAGATTGTACTCCCCGTACGCGTCTGATAAAACGCTTTTCTTTAACTAAGTAAAGTATTTTCATTTGACCGAAGCATAAAGGCCCGCCACCGCAATCGGTGACGGGCCTCAACGACACAGTTTGTGCGCTGCCTCGAGCTATGCGTTCTTTTTGCCCAGTTTAGCCTTAACCAAGCCGACCACGGTCGGAATGATCGACACGGCGACGATGCCGATAATCAGCAGCTCAAAGTGCTCCTGCACAAAGGGAATGCCACCAAAGAAGTAGCCCAGCAGCGTAAAGACCGTCGACCAGGTAATGCCGCCCAGCACGTTAAAGACGACAAAGTTGCGCCAGTGCATGCCGCCCATGCCGGCGATAAAAGGCACAAAGGTGCGGATAAACGGGAAGAAGCGACCCAGGAAGATGGCCAGGTGGCCCCACTTGTCCAAGAAATCCTCGGACTTTTTAATGCGCTCGGGCGTCATGGCCTTAACCTTGCCCGAAGCGATGATCTTGCGGCCAAAGAAGTGACCGATCATAAAGTTGCACTGATCGCCCAGGATGGCTGCGGCCCATGCGGTGGCCAGAAGCGCCACGATGTTAAAGCCGCCGTTATGGGCAAAGAAGCCCGAGGCAAACAGCAGCGAATCGCCGGGAAGGAACGGGAAGAACACCACGCCTGTCTCGATAAAGATGATCAAGAACACGCAGCCGTAGGCCATAAGCGGGCCGGCGGCGATCCAGCTGGCAATCGCGGTGCGCGGATCCTTAAGCAGCTCGGCGATAAAATTGATGAAACCCATGAAGTAAAACCTCTCAGTTGTGGGTGCGGATACGTCCAAGTTGACCAGTATACGGTTGCGACGCGGCCATGCACACGACCGCACAAAAGTGTGACTTCATTACCAGCAAGTTTGCATAACTGACACCTGTCGTGCAAAGCCGCCAAGATTGTTCTTCCTAATCCCTAGCGAATCGCTATACTTTATTGAATCGCATTGCCATGGCGCTAAGGGAGGGCGGCCGATGAGCTTTATCTATACCATTCGCGAGGACATCAAGACCGTCCAGGCGCAGGATCCCGCCGCGCAAAACGGTCTGGTCATCTTTCTTTCTTATCCTGGCCTGCACGCCAAGTGGAACCACGTACCCGAGCACTGGCTCTGGGAGCACGGTCATCGCTCGCTCGCCCGCGTGCTCTCGCAAATTACCCGCCACATCACCGGCGTCGAGATTCATCCCGCCGCACAGATCGGCAAGCATTTCTTTATCGACCACGCCATGGGCGTCGTCATCGGCGAAACCACCATCGTGGGCGACAACTGCGTGCTCTACCAGGGCGTCACGCTTGGCGGCACCGGCAACGAGACCGGCAAGCGCCACCCCACCCTGGGCAACAACGTCACCGTGGGCACAGGCGCCAAGGTGCTCGGCAATATTCGCATCGGCAACAACGTCAAAATCGGCGGTAACTCGGTTGTCGTCAAGGACGTGCCCGACAACTGCACCGTCGTGGGCGTGCCGGGACGCATCATCAAGCGCAACGGCTGCCGCGTGTTCGAGGAGAGCTTCGACGCCAAGCAGCATCGCGAGTACATGCCCGACGCCGCCGCCGAGCAGTCCGCGCTCAACCGTCAAGGCATCACCGAGAACGCCCGCCGCGTCAAGGAGCTCGAACAAGAGGTGGCCGAGCTCAAGGCCATCGTTGCCAAACTTGTGGACAAGCGATAGGAACGCAAGCGGCACAAAACAACATCGGCACCGACGCAAAAGGCGCGCCAGGGAATTCATCCCCGGCGCGCCTTTCTTTTGATG
>USNA01000074.1 GCA_900555955.1 uncultured Collinsella sp.
CCTGATGCTCGCCGCCAAAACACCCCCCGGCGTTCCCCCGCCCCAGCCGATCCTCGGTGCCCTGGTCAAACAAGACATAGGCAGCGCAGCCCAACCATGACAAATACCTGCCCTGACGCGAAAGTTCGCCCGGCCCCTGAACATACCGGCCGGGACCGCCATAAACCATGGGAAGCGCCATACGAGAATCCGCCCTTCATCAAACAACGATTGATGCAAAGTAACCTGCCCACTGCACCAACTTGTGCATTGGAGACAGATCACTTTGCACCATAGCAAAAAGGGGCAAAGCCATCTGTCGGCTTTGCCCCCTTCCTTAGATATGTTTTACTCATCCATAAGGTAATAATGACCCAGTGCGTCGGCACCCAGGATGGCGTTGGCAACCATCTCGGGCGTCACCGCAAACGGCATGTTGCACATGGTGTCATCGGGCGCGCAGGCAGCCTCGGCAACAATCATGGCCTGCTCGCGCGTAAGCTCGGCAACGCCAAGTTCCTTCATCGTGACCGGCAGGCCCAGCTCAATGCAGAAGCCCAAGACTTCCTCGAGTTTCTCAGTCGGAGCATCCTCGAGTACCAGCTGGACGATGGTGCCAAAGGCGACCTTCTCGCCGTGATACATGCCGTGGCACTCGGGCAGCATCGTCAGACCATTGTGAATGGCATGAGCAGCAGCAAGGCCCGAGCTCTCAAAGCCAATGCCCGAGAGCAGCGTGTTGGCCTCGATGATGTGCTCGACGGCAGGCGTCAGCGCACCCTTCTCCAGCGCAACCTTGGCCTTGACGCCATCGGCCATAAGCGTCTCGTAGCAGAGCTTGGCGAGCGCCAGGCCGGCCATGCCGCCCTTGCCGCCAGCGCAGGTGCCGCCGTCGGCATCGTGCGTCGCCTGAGCCTCGAAATAGGTTGCGAGCGCATCGCCCATACCGGAAACCGTCAGGCGCACCGGGCTCGCCGCGATAACCGTCGTATCCATAAGGACGATATTGGGGTTTGCCTTCAAGAAGAGATACTTGTCGAACTGGCCGTCATCGGTATAGAGCACCGAAAGCGCCGAACACGGGGCATCGGTCGAAGCAATGGTGGGGCAAATGATAACCGGGGACTCCAGGTAATAGGCGACGGCCTTCGCGGTGTCGAGGATCTTGCCGCCACCGACGCCGACGATGATGTCGCAACCGTTGTCGCGAGCGAGCGCAACCAGGCGATCGACCTCGCCCTTAGAGCACTCACCGTTAAAGTCCTCAAACAGCAGCTCGGCCTTAGCCTCGGCAAAGCCGCCCTCGATCTTGGCACCGACGCGCTTCTTGCCCGAAGGCGTCACGATGACGAGGGCCTTAGCGCCGAGCGGCTCGACATAGGAGCCGAGCTTGGCGAGCTCGTCCGGACCCTGGATGTACTTGCTGGGGCTATTGAAAATTGCAGCCATAACTATCCCACTCTCTAAAAAAGAAAGGGGCTCCGTACGGATACGTGCGGAGCCCCTCGTTACGATAACAAGAGTCGATTAGAAATCGATGTCGGTGTCGTAGTAGCAGGCCTTGAGGATCTTCTCGAAGTCGGCAGCCTTGGTCTCACGCGGGTTCTCGGGCGTGCAGGCGTCCTGCTCGGCGTTCGCGGCGATCTCGGGCAGCTTGGCGAGGAACTCCTCCTCGGAAACCATCTGCGGGTTCTCGGCGTCGACCTTCACGCCACCATTCGCGTAATCCTTGATGGACTGCGGAATGTTGAGCTGGTCGTTGAGGTCGCGGATCTTCTGGACGAGCGCAGCGATGAGCTCCTCGTTGGTCTCGCCGGGAAGGTGCAGGATCTCCTTGGCTACGTAAGCGTAACGCTCGGCAGCACGCGGGTCCTTGGAGTTCCACTGGATGACCTTGCCCAGGTACATGGCGTTAGCGGCACCGTGGATGATGTGGCCGTTCTCAAAGGCTGCACCGGTCTTGTGAGCCATGGAGTGAACGATGCCGAGCAGGCCCGAGGAGAAGGCGATACCGGCGATGCACTGAGCCTCGTGCATGTGCTGACGGGCCTCATGGTCGCCAGCATAGGACTTGGGCAGCCACTCGACGATCTCGCGGATGCCGTGCAAAGCGTTGGCGTCGGTGAACATAGAGGCGCAGGTGGAAACGTAGGCCTCCATGCAGTGGGTCAGAGCGTCCATGCCGGTATGAGCGCACAGCTTGGCGGGCATGGTGTAGGTGAGCTCGGGGTCGACGATGGCGACATCAGGGGTGATGTTGAAGTCGGCCAGCGGGTACTTGATGCCCTTGGCGTAGTCGGTAATGACGGAGAAGGCAGTGACCTCGGTAGCGGTGCCGGAGGTAGAGGAAATGGCGCAGAAGTGAGCCTTCTGACGCAGCTCGGGGAAGCTGAACGGCTGGATAATGTTGTCGAAGGACTCCTCGGGATACTCGTAGAAGACCCACATGGCCTTAGCGGCATCGATGGGCGAACCGCCACCGATAGCAACGATCCAGTCGGGCTCGAAGTCGCGCATAGCGGCTGCGCCCTTCATGACGGTCTCGATGGAGGGATCGGACTCGACGCCCTCGAACAGCTTGACCTCGAAGCCGCCCTCTTTGAGGTCGGCCTCAACGTCCTGCAGGAACCCGCCGCGGCGCATAGAGCTGCCGCCAGAAACGATGATGGCCTTCTTGCCCTTGAGGTTCTTTACCTCGTGGCGAGCGCCCTCACCAAAGTACAGATCGCGAGGATTGGTAAAACGTCCCATACTGTGCCTCCTAAACAAGCCCCTCTTAGACTTGCGTATATAACGGAGCACCCAATTGGCTCCGTTAGGACCGTTTTGCGCGTTGCCGGCGATGACAATGCGCGATGTCTAAACGTCTCAACGCTCAGACAAATACTATTTTACCGTTCTGGTTGGTCAGTTATTCATCCAAAGTTACCAATGATGAAACGTTTTTTCTATCCTGGAACCTCTAGCGTTGCGGTTATTGTCCCAAGCTGGGCAAACGTTTTATCAAGGTTGACTACATATCCCGGGCAGGACGGTGCCTCTCCAAAGCACGCACCGTTCGCCGCCAAAAATCGACCGTTTGCGGCGCTGTAATACCACTCGGTCGTCCAAGGTGCCGACATTTGTGCGACATCCGTCTTCGTGGTGCAAAGGTGCATGTCCGAGTGCGGCACCCCCGGTGTGCCACATGCGGGTAAACTAGAACCTTATATAGAGACATTTGAACCCTAACCGCAGCAAAGGAGGCCCCATGGCATTCGATCCCATTCAAGAGGATTGCCATCGCCTCGTTCTTGAGGCCTTGCGCCGCGACAATATCCCGCTCACCGACGGTGCCGCCGTAGAGCGTCTGATGGAACAATTCACCCGCAACCCCGCGCCGCTCATCGTGCACGACCGCGACCGCGCCGGGCACCTCATTGCCAAGGTGGTCGAGGCTGTCGACTACCGCATTCCCTTTATCCCTGACGATACCCAGGCAGAGCAAGAAGAGGCCGCTGCCGAGAACATGCTTCGCGAGGCAGCCGCGCTCGACCCTACCAACTGGGATGCCCAGCGCATGCTGACCGCCCTCACCGCCAACTCCAACGAGGAGTACGTACGGTACTTGGTATCCAAGCGCGATGAAGTCGAGCACGACCTGGCACTCAAGATCGCCTCGGCGCAGGACCCCTACGAGCGTGAGGCCGCAGGCGACCTTATGCGCCGCCCCTACCTGCGCTGGCTTGCCGCCCTTGCGTCGCGCGCCCTCATTAGCGGCCGCTATCGCATGTCGCTCGAAGCCGCAAACCGCAGCCTCGACTTTGCCCCCAACGATCCGGCCGGCGTCCGCCACACCGCAATGCTCGCCATGGCTAAGCTCGAATACCCCGCCGAGGAGCTCAAGCGCTTTCGCTCTGCCCACTCCGTGCCCTATCTTGCCAACACGCCGCTGCGTCGCCGTCCCAAGGACGCGGAGCGTGACCTGGACCCGTGGACGCTCATCGCGCTGATGAGCGCTGCCTGGCGCGAGCTGGACTACAAGGACGCCGAGCACTACTTGCGCATCCTTACACGCTCGTGCCCGCACGCAGCCGAGGCACTCTACTTCCAAACCGAGTTTCCCGATGGCGTCTATGCTCGCGTCAACGTGGGCGTGGGCTCCACCGACGAGCTTGTCCTTGCGCTGTCCGAGGCGACGCCGGTACTGCAGGAGGGCCTGGGCGCGCCCGACAACGCCAGCTTTGCCGCCTGGGTCGCCACCAACGACGTTGTGCGTTCCCAGATCGACGAACGAATCCTGCGGGCGGCCGAGCAGGGCTTGCCGTTTAAGGGAGGAGACCTCTAATGGATCCGAGCGTCTACATCCCCGCCTACCTGGAGCGCGCCTACGTTGCGTCGCACCCCGAACTCACCGATGCAGCACGCGATCTTGTCCATAACGACGTGAGTGCCAACCCTCATAAGTATGCGCAGACCGAGCATGCCCAAGCGCTGCTGTCCTATGCCGGCGTCCACCGCCACTTGCTCGACGAACTCCATCGCATCGAGGACATGGGCAGCGACGAGGAGTTCGAGCAGACGCGCAACCGCCTGTTCGACGACATGCGCGATGAGCTGCTCAAGATCGTCCGCGTCGACGCACTGGCCGTCGATGCCCAGCTGCTCGCCATCATTTTGGCGGACACGCCCGTCGACGCCTGCCTGGGCGACCTGATGAAACTCGAGGCGACCACGGCCGATTACCTGCAGCAAAGCGTGCCCGGGTTCGACATGGAGGCCCCGCACTACTGGGCCAACAAGGTGCTAGCAGACGGCGTGACGGCGGCCGATCTCACCGTGAGCGAGCCGGCTCTTATCGGGTGGCTCCACACGCTCGAGGCCATCTCGCAGCTGTGCTTGGCGAGCGCTCGTTACCGTGCTGCCGCCAACTATTCTCGCCCTGTTCTTAAGGCGGAAGGCTATCCCACCCGAGCTGCAGGCACCGTGCTACTCGCCCTCGCTCGTCTGGAAGACGAGGACGGCTTTTTTGCCCTGGCCCACCAGCTCGAGGAGCAGATGGGGGCCGATGCCCTCGAGAACTCCCCCTGGTACCTACTCGCCCGCACGATTCTGCTGTTCAAAACGAACAAGATGCGCCCGGCGACACGCGCACTGCGCGAGTTTGCCAACCGCTGCGAGGGCGGCGCGTTCTTTTTGCTGAACCCCATGTATCAGACGCCGTACCTCCCCTGCCGGCCCGAACCGCACGACCCCTGGGACCTTTCGCATCAGGCAGTTTGGGAGGCCGACGGCATCATCTCGGATACTCCCGACTTTGCCCCCTGGGCCAACGCCTGCGAAGACGTATCGCAGCTTGCCCAGGAATTTGCGCGCCGTTACGGCTTTTAACGGCACAATCGCCACGACCATGTCATTCACGTTAGGAACGGCTTCATGAACTTCCGCTCATCTCTCGCCTGCACCTCGAGCGATATCGCCCGCTGGGGGCTGCGCTCCGTCCTTAAGCGCCAGGGCGGCGTACTCCCCGGCCGCATCGCCATGAAGATCGACCCCGAGCTGCTAAGCGACCTCGCGGGTCTTGTCGACCACAGCGTGGTAATCACCGGCACCAACGGCAAGACCACCACCTCCAACCTCATCGCCGACGCCGTTGCCGCTAGCGGCGCCACCGTGGTATGCAACCGTGCCGGAAACAACATGGAGCCGGGCGTGGTGGGCGCGTTGCTCGAGGCCCGCAGGCGATCGAGG
>USNA01000075.1 GCA_900555955.1 uncultured Collinsella sp.
CTTCGAAACTGGCGGCGGAACGTTCTAACGGTCCTAAATCATGGGATGGGCTTTTCTCGACAGCCGTCGGGGGAAGCCCATCCCTTTTTATGCGCTACCTACGAAGACTGTCCCCAACGACTAGTCACTGGGGACGTTCCTAAATGACTAGGTATGGCTGCTGGGCCTAGGCTGTTAGGTCCAGCTCGTAGAGGAAGCTTTCGCGCGGCATGTCGTGACGGCGCTCTTCGCGGTTGGCGCGGTGCGTGGCCGTGCGCTTAAAGCCGTGCAGCTCGTAGAACTTCCACGAGCAGTTGGAGTCGGTGTACAGGTGCGCCCTCGTCGCTCCAAGCGAGGACAGGTGCGAGACCGCGGCATCGAGCAAAACCGAGCCAACGCCCAGGCCGTGGACATCGCGATCTATGGCAAGCAGCGTAACCTCGTTGTCGTGCGGCAACGGGCTGCTCTCGAGCAGGCGGTTGTTAGTTCGGATGGTTGCGCGCACAAACGAGAGATACTCGGCGCAGGCATCGGGCTCCAGCTCGCGCATTTGCGACAGCAGCGAGCGTTCGGTATCCATCCAATGTTCCTTGACGGTGGCGCCGGAGCTCTGCCCCGCACGCGCGAGCGAAATGCCGCGCGCCTGACCGTCGATTACGGCAACCTGCGAAAACGTCGACGACGAAAGGCAATAGGCGAGGTCGCATGCGGCCTCAAGGCGGTTGTACTCATCGTTATCCGAATTGTTATGCCAAAGCTGCTGCAGAATCAGCGCGATGGCGTCGAAGTCTTCGGTATCAAACGGTCGGTAGAGAACCCGCGAGACCATGGTGCCTCTTTCTTTTGCGGATGCATATCGAGCACAGTTCTACCACGCCATTGGCATCTAATTATGGTGCCCCTGTGTTCCATTAACTCACCGTGCCCGGTGCTGTGCCCATCGCCTCCGCTCACAAACTTTTTCTGCATATGCGCCCGTTGCGGGGTGCATCGATGCGCTCGATGCGCTACATTGAATCAGTATTTTCAATGCCGCTGCGCGAGCGCTGCAGATCGACGTATCACCGACTCACAGAGCACGGCGGCGTACCAGACAGGAGGACTGCATGGGATCTGATGTGAAGATCGCACGCGCGTTGATCTCGGTTACCGATAAGACGGGCGTCGTCGATTTCGCACGGACGCTGGTCGATGACTTTGGCGTCGAGATCATCTCTACGGGCGGCACGGCTCGTGCCATCGAGGACGCGGGCGTTCCCGTAACCCCCATCGAGGAGTTCACGGGCTATCCCGAGATGATGGACGGCCGCGTTAAGACCCTGCACCCCAAGGTTCACGGCGCGCTGCTGGCCCGCCGCGATTCCGAGCAGCACATGCAGGAGGCCGCTCAGCACGGCATTAAGCTGATCGACCTGGTCGTCGTCAACCTGTACGAGTTCGAGAAGACCGTCGCCAACCCCGAGGTCACCTTCGCGGATGCCATCGAGCACATCGACATCGGTGGCCCCTCCATGCTGCGCTCTGCCGCCAAGAACGCCGCGAGCGTTACCGTCATCTCCGATCCGGCCGACTATGATGCCGTCCTGGCCGAGATGCACGAGACCGGTGGCTGCACCACGCTTTCCACCCGTCGTCGCCTGCAGGTGAAGGTCTACCAGACCACCGCCGCCTACGACACGGCTATCTCCCGTTGGCTTGCCGCCCAGGCAAGCGACGTGGCGGACACCTCTGCCAAGCTCGAGATTTCGCTGGAGAAGGTCGACGACCTGCGCTATGGCGAGAACCCGCAGCAGAAGGCTACGGTCTACCGCTTTGCCGAGGGCTGCGAGAACACCGCGAGCTCGCAGTTCCCGCTCGTTGGCTCCGAGCAGATCCAGGGCAAGCCGCTCAGCTACAACAACTATCTGGATGCTGACGCCGCTTGGAACCTGGTCCGCGAGTTCGACGAGCCGGCCTGCGTGATCCTCAAGCACCAGAACCCCTGCGGTTCCGCCGTTGCCGAGGACATCACGGCCGCCTACGACCGCGCCTTCGCCTGCGATCCCAAGAGCGCCTTCGGCGGCATCATCGCCTGCAACCGCGAGGTTCCCTATGAGCTGGTCGAGCACTTTGCCGATCAGAACAAGCAGTTCGTCGAGGTTATCATCGCCCCGAGCTACACTGCCGAGGCGCTCGAGCGCATGGCTAAGCGCCCCAACCTGCGCGTGCTGGCTACCGGCGGCGTGGACCACGGTGCCCAGGTGGAGCTGCGCTCCGTCGACGGCGGCATGCTGGTGCAGGAAGTCGACCACGTGACCGAGGACCCCGCGACCTTTACGTTCCCCACCGACCGCAAGCCCACCGACGCCGAGATGGCCGAGCTCGAGTTTGCCTGGAAGGTCTGCAAGGGCGTTAAGTCCAACGCCATCCTGGTCTCCAAGGGCAAGACCGGCATTGGCATGGGCCCGGGTCAGCCCAACCGCGTGGATTCTGCGCTGCTGGCCTGCGAGCGTGCCGAGGACTTCTGCGAGCGCGAGGGCGTGGAGAAGGGCGGCTTTGCCTGCGCAAGCGACGCATTCTTCCCGTTCCGCGACAACGTCGACGTGCTTGCCGAGCATGGTGTGACCTGCATCATTCAGCCCGGCGGCTCCAAGCGCGACGACGAGAGCATCCAGGCCTGCAACGAGCATGGTATTGCGATGGTCTTCACGGGGGCCAGGCATTTTAGGCACTAGAGGCTTTCCCAAGCACCCGACCTTGCCCCTCAAACCGTCGCTTGCGTACATTTAGTACGCGGCGCTCCTCTTTCGGGGCAATCTCGGGCACTTGGAAAACCCTTAATGGGATGTTGTTCTATCCCATTAAGCTGATCGGTCGCCTGACCATATCGTCAAAATAATCTCCGCAAAAGACGGCTGCTCCGTTTGGAGGGCCGTCTTTTTGGTATAAGAGGACGGAATGACTAACACGAAAGGTATGACCATGCCCCAGATTGATGATGCCGAGCTGTTTGGCAATGCCGAGGATCAGCGTGCGTACGAGGACTTTTGCGCCAATCAGGAGGCGGTCGAGAAGTTCACGCTCGACAAGCCCGCGCTTGTCTGCCGTTGGCGCATGTCCAACAAAAAGGTGCCCATGCTCAACCGCCACATTCGCGCACTGTCCGAGCGCCTGGTGCAGGGCGAGCCGCTTACCCATAACATGCTCAGCTGGGCCAAACAGCACGTTGAGTGGTCGCTTGCCGAGGGCGATTACACTGCGCACGACGGCGTACTCATGCTGGTGATCGACGTCAATGGCAACGCCGCCATGACGGTGGGCGAGAACGAGACGCTGGCCGATACGGCGGACCGCCGAGGCCCGCTCCGAGGCCGACGAAACCGGCGTGGCGCCCGAGCTGCTCGCCGCCGTCGATAACGGCGAGCTGGCCTTTGTGGCGCCAGCGGACGAGTGCCTGTGCGGCACGGCGACGCTCATCGAGCAGCTGGCCCAGACCAAGGGCATCCCGGTCACGCGCGTAGACATTCCCGCGCAGCTCAAGGGTGCGCTGTTTCTGGTGAGCGACGAGCACGGCGTGGTTCCCGCCACCGAGCAGCTCTAGTCCCGCCCACCGACGGTGACGCCGCCGAGGCCGACGCCGCAACGGTCGCCTTCTTTGCCGAAGGCTACGAAAAGCTCCGCGCCCGCCGCTAAATGATTTTTCTGGGACGGGGATTAAAGAATCATTTTAGTCTCCGTTCCCGTCGCGAGCGTAAGGCGGACAAAACGCCCCTGTTCGCGAACAGTTCTGTCACCTTGGCGACGTGCGTGGCGCGCACCTGCAGTTTCGCAGCCATAATGGTGGCAAGACAACCAAGAGGGGGAGCGGAATCCATGGCGCTGATCTATGTCGTTGAGGACGACGAGCCCATTCGTCGTGAACTTATCGACATCCTTGCCCGCGCCGGGTTTGAAATCGAGGCCTGCGAATCGTTTGAGCATGTCTCGCGCGATATTCTCGCCGCCGCGCCCGACCTGGTGCTGCTCGACCTCACGCTTCCCGTCAAGGACGGCCAGCATATCTGCCACGAGGTTCGCCGCGAATCCGAGGTTCCCATCATCGTCCTCACGTCGCGCACGACCGAGATCGACGAGGTCATGGCCATGACGCTCGGCGCGGACGACTTTGTTCCCAAGCCCTATAGCGCCCGTGTGCTCGTGGCGCGTATCAATGCCTTGCTGCGTCGCACCGCGGCGGCGGGCGAGCGCAGCACGCTCGTCCACAAGGGACTGGAGCTCGACCTCGCACGCTCCATGGTCACCAACACGCAAACGGGCACCAGCACCGAGCTCACAAAAAACGAACTGCGTATTCTCTCGCTGCTTCTGAGCCGCGCGGGCAAGATTGTTTCGCGCTCGGCCATCATGCAGGATCTGTGGGACTCCGACGCCTTCGTGGACGACAATACGCTTACCGTCAACATCAACCGCCTGCGCACCACGCTCGAAAAAATCGGCATCAAGGGGTATTTGACGACGCACCGCGGCCAAGGCTATTCGGTCTAGGGGCCGGCTATGTCGTTTGCCAAGTTCTTTAAAGACGCGCTGCTTCCCGTCGCCGTGTGGACGTGCGGCGTGCTGCTGAGCTGCTTTGTGCTGACGGTCGCCGGTGCACCCGTTTCTATCGTGGTCGTGGCGGTTGGCGTGTCCTTTATCTTTGGTATGCTCGGCATCGTGATCGAGTACGCTCGCCGTCGCCGTTTTCTGCGTCAGTTGGAGCGCGCGGCAGAGGAGCTCGAGAGTCCCGCATGGGTGCAAGAGATGGTGCAATGCCCGACCTATGCCGAGGGCGAGCTCGAATACGAGGTCTTGCGCCGGGTGGGCAAAGCCGCCTGCGACGAGGTTGCCGAAGGCAGGCGTCAGATCGATGACTATCGCGACTATATCGTGAGCTGGGTCCACGAGGTCAAGCTGCCCCTGGCGGCGGCTCACCTGATTTTGGAAAACCTGGACAGCAGCGAAGACGACCTGTCGCGCGTGGACGACCTGGCACGCGAACTTGCTCGCGTGGAGCGCTATATCGACCAGGCGCTGTACTACGCGCGCTCGGAAGTCGTGGAGCGCGACTACCTGATTCGCCGCTGGGATCTCAAAACCTTGGTGACGGGCGCGATTAAAGCCAACGCGCGCGAGCTCATTGCGGCGCATGTGGCCCCGGTGTGCGAGAACCTCGACTTCGAGGTCTTTACCGACGAGAAGTGGCTCGAGTTTATTCTGGGCCAGCTCATTCAGAACAGCATTAAATATGCGCGTGAGGACGGCGCAAAGATCGTGTTTTCGGGTGCGTTGCTGGACGAGGGTCTGGCAAGCGAGCGCATCGAGCTTACCGTCGCGGACAACGGCTGCGGCGTGTGTGCGGCAGACCTGCCGCGCGTGTTCGAGAAGGGCTTTACCGGCGACAACGGCCGCACCACCAAGCGCGCAACGGGTATTGGCCTCTACCTGGTGGCGCGCCTGTGCTCCAAGATGGGCATCGACGTCACCGCAGCATCCGAGCCCGGCGAAGGCTTCGTCGTCACGTTCGCCTTCTCGACGAACAAGTTCCAATACTTTGAGTAGGCGGGCCGTCTTGCGGCACGGACGGCTGTGTTCCCGAACGTGAACTTAGCTAAGGCAATTGGCGCCATGTTCCTGAACGTGAACACAACTATGGGGCTCAAATGAATCCCCCATAACAAAAACGTGCCGCCCC
>USNA01000076.1 GCA_900555955.1 uncultured Collinsella sp.
ACTCGATGGCGGCGGGCAGCGGGGTCTTGCCCTTGGCATCGACGGCGCCGCCGCCGAGTGCGGCAATCTTAGCGACATCTGCGGGAGCGGCTTCGATATGCATGCAGCCGCCGACCAAGCGCGCGCGAACCTGTGCCAGACCAAGATCGTGCAGGTAATCCTCGCAGGCGCGGATCAAATCGACCTTCTCGCGCGTAAGCTCCTCGCCCGTGGGGACGCGCGTGGCAAGACAGGCTCCCGCCGGCAGGCTCCAAACGGGATAACCCCATGCACGCAGCAGCTCGCGCTCTTCGTTCTTGGTAAAGCCGACCTCCATGAGAGGGGAGCGTACGCCGAGCTCTTCTGCCGCGCGCATGCCGGGGCGGTAGTCACCGCGATCGCTTGCATTGCTGCCATCGATGACGGTGGGAAAGCCGAGCGACTTGGCGTGGTTGACGATGGCGGTAAAGCCGGCGTGCTTGCAGTGGTAGCAGCGATTGGCGTCGTTGCAGGCTACTTGGGGGAGCTGCAGCTGATCGACCGAAAGATTGAGCACGGGGAGCTTAAAATGCGGTCCCTCATTGGTTTGCCCGTCAACGGACCGCTCAAACGAGGTCTGCTCGGGCGTGCCGATGAGCGGCGTGGTGAGGTGAACGAGAAGCGTGTCGGCAGGTATGATACGGGCGCAGACCGCGGCCAAAAAGCTGCTGTCGACGCCACCGGAAAAGCCGATGGCGACGCGTCCGTATGCCAAAAGCAACTGCTCGAGCGTCGCGAGTTTGTCCTGAAGCTCCTCTGCAGGTGCAGTAGTGTCTGAAAGCATGAAACGATCCTTACCATTGAGTACTCGGTTGAAAACTATAATCCTACCGAGCTGCCTGTCATAAGACTTCTGTCTATGTAACGAAAGTGCAATATGCTATATACGTTATATACAAGTTTGTAAAGTGCGGTAGAGTGGCAGTAATGCAATCCGGTGAGGGGACCGATATGATCAAGGCTGTTATTTTTGACATGGACGGAACGCTGGTCGATACCGAGCGTTTGGGGATTAAGGCCTGGAAGGCAGGCGCCGCTGAGCTGGGGCTCGCGATTGATGATGCGCTGGTTCATCAGTTTATCGGTCGCACGCTGCCCGATGTCATGGACATCCTTGAGGCACATTACGGCAGCAGAGAAACCGCTGAGGCGATCTATCGTCGCCACAAGGAGATTCGCGACGAGATGGTCAAGACCGAACTGGAGCTTAAGACCGGTGCTGCCGAGTGCCTAGACGAGCTGCTGGCTGCGGGCTATCACGTGGGCCTTGCGACGTCGTCGCGCCACGTTACAGCGGAGCGCAACCTTAAGATGGTCGGGCTCTTTGACAAGTTTGAAACGGTGACCTGTGGCGAGGACGTCGTGCACGGCAAGCCCGACCCCGAGATGTACCTGCTTGCCTGCGAGCGCGCGGGCTTCGCTCCCGGGGAATGTGCCGTGGTCGAGGATTCGCGTAACGGCTGCGTCTCGGGCATTACGGCCGGTTGCCATGTCTTTGCCGTTCCCGATATCGTGCCACTGCCGCAAGACGTGGTGGATGGCTGCGAGGCCGTGCTCGACACGTTGTTCGATCTGACGGCGGCGGTCAAGGCCGTGCGCTAGACAATTGCGGAGCTGAAACGAGCAATTGGCCGTCTTTGCGCTTAAGCAAAAGAGGTTCGGCAATAGTCGGGCCTCTTTTGCTTAAGTGGCGTTTTGGTATACTGGCCGACGTGCTATAGATACGCGCCGAGGTTGATGGCCGTGGCGTCGGTCTGGGTGCTTGCCTGGGTGCTGGCGCGCTCCAATAGGAACGGACGTACCAGTTCTTGGCGGTTGATATCCTCGGCGGCGGTGACTGCGGTGACGGTGCGCGCTGCAGAGCCGACGCGGATATGCTTGGTCTTTGCCGGGGCCTTGTTCTCGATTTGCTCCATCAGCAGTTGGACACCCTTGCGGCCAATCTCGTAGCCCGGGGGCGCTACCGTAGTGAGCGGAACCGATCCGCTCCAAGCGAGCGGGTTGCCATCGCAGCCTGCTACGCGTACTTGCCCGGGGACAGAGATGCCCTTGTCGACCAGTGCCGAAACGACGCCCGAGGCCAATACATCGGTAAGGCCGATGACAAAATCGGGACGCTCGCCGGTAGAGCGCTCGGCAATCTGGGCGCCGATGCCGTAACCGTCGGCAGCGGTATTCCATTCGCCGGCGTCGATGACTTCGATCTTGATATTGGGGTGTAGGGCGAGCGCCTTGTGAATGCCGAGGACGCGCAGGGTGAGTTGCATAAATGCTGCTCGGCCGACGACGACAATATGGTGCGCGCCGCGGGCGATGGCGAGTTCGGCAATGATGCGCCCCTGTGCCTCGTTGTCGGCGGCCACGTAGTAACCGGGTTCGGAGCAATGGATGTCCAGGTGGACGATCGGCACGGGCATCTTGGCCATGGCGGGGTGCCAGTCGGGGGATGCCATGGGCTGAACCATGACGCCGGACATCTGGGTGCCCATGAAGTAGCGCAGGTAATGGTCCTCGAGAATATCGTCGTTATCGGCGTTGGCGATGAGCAGGTCGTAACCGTGCTTGCGGGCCTCGTTATGGGCGCCGCTGGCAATTTGGAGCGAGAAGCCGTGATCGAGACGGGGGAGGACCAGGCCAAAGGACTTGGTGGTGCCGCCCGCGAGCTGACGGGCGCTTTGGTTGGGCAGGTAGCCAAGGCGATTGATGGTCTCGTTGATGAGTTTGAGGGTCTCGGGGCGCAGCTTTTCGGGATGGTTGAGCGCGTTGGATACCGTGCCCAGCGAAACTCCTGCCTCGCGCGCGACATCGCTGATTTTAACCTTTGCCATAGCGGCCCCTTTGATGCGTTTCAAGTACGAGTCAGATTGTAGCATCGCCCGTCCCGAGGGTGTCAAAACCTGCCAATTGGGGATAGGTTTATTTTGGCAGGTTTTATCTGGGCAAACACCGGAGTCCAGACCACACAAAGGTGCCTGTCCCCCTTTGTGGTGGTTTTGGTGCGGCTGGGCTGCGCGCTAAACGGTGGAGTGTCTACAATGGAAGCCGTTTTGAACGTAGATTGAAAGGCTTTGGTATGACTCGCTCTGTTTCTCGTCGTGATTTCTTGGGCTTGATCGCCGGTACCGCAATGGTTACGGCGAGCGGTTGCGCTGGCAGTGGCGCCGACAGGGGCTCTGCCGCTGGTTCTGCCGCGGTTACAGGTGACGATATCAAGGGCACCAAGCTCACCTTTGTGGGAGACGATGCCTTTGCGCCCTATCGCTATCTGGAGACGCAGTCGGACGGCAAGCAGAAGGTTGTCGGCTTGGACATCGCCATCGCTGATGAGATGGCCTCGCGCTTGGGCTTTTCTTACGACTTTGAGCCGCAGGACTTTGCCGCCACGCTTGCATCGGTGCAGAGCGATGACAAGGCCTTTACCATGGCGATGAGCTCCAACGAAGAGCGCGAGCAGACCTACGACTTCACGCGCGGCTACTATCAGCCGCTCGTGGGCGTTCTCACGCTCGGCGGCGACCCCGTCAAGCGCGTTGAGGACCTCGCTGGCAAGTCTATCGCCTGCACCACCGGTACCGTGCAGAACAAGTTCATCGCCAAGGTTATGCCCGACGCCGATATTCACACGTACGATGGTGGCGATCAATGTCTGCAAGAGGTGCTTGCTGGCCGCATCGACGCCTATCTGTGCGACGGCGCCGAGGGTCAGTCCATGCGCGATGCGAACGAGGGCCTGGTGCTGGGCCTGCTCGATCGCTCCGAGACGAGCGACCACGTGGGCGTGTACCGCCTGATGGCCAAGAAGGGTGCCGGATTTGTCGCGGCGCTTGACGAGTGCATCGGTGAGATGCTCGAGGATGGCACCATCGATGACTGCATTAAGCAGTATGTGGGCGCCGACTTTATGTGGAACGGCGACTATTCCGCTTCCGGCACGTCGACGGTTGCCGGAAAATAGCGAGTCGATACGGCGCGCACCAAGGGCATGCTGATGAAGTTTGAACTGCTAGAACCATATATACCGACGTTTATGAACGGCCTGGTCGTGACTTGTCAGGTGACGGCCGCCGCGCTGGTCATAGCACTTGCCCTGGGCTTTCTCATCGCCGTGCTCAAGGTTTTGCCCTGTCGCCCGTTGCGCGCGGTGCTCAACTTCTACACCTCTATCTTTCGCGGCGTGCCACTCATCGTGTTGCTCTTTTTGGCGTACTTTGCGACGCCGCAGCTCATGGGCTTTAAAATTTCGATGTTTGCCGCCGGTGCCATTACGCTGGGGCTCAACGGCTCGGCGACGGTGTCCGAGACAGTGCGCGGCGGTATCGAGGGCGTTGACCGGGGGCAGTACGATGCCGCTCGGGCCATCGGGCTTCGCTATGTTCCCATGATGCGCAAGATCATCGTTCCGCAGGCGATGCGCTCGATTGCCCCTGCTCTGGTCAACGAAGTGATCACGGTCCTCAAGAGCTCCTCGCTGGTGGCAACCATCGGCCTGATGGATATGATGCGCGCCGCCCAGAGCGTGCAGGCGCTCACCTATCGAGCCTTTGAACCGTTTTTAGTGGTGGCCGTGGTCTACTACGTCATTGTTATGGCACTCACGGCCCTGGGCAATCGGCTCGAGCGCCGCCTGCGTCCCTAGGGGAGTGCCAACCACCGCAAAGATGCCTGTCACCGTTGTGGTGGTAGGGTGTGTGCATCGAGTGGTATCCAGTTTAAGATACCACTTCTGGTATATCAGCTTGCGTTTGTGTGAGTACAATACTCGGACGTTATACGTCTCAGCGCCCGTCGTGCGTGGGCGTTTTGCAGTCACGCGAGCGAAGGGATTTATCCTATGTGCGGAATTGTCGGCTACACCGGCTCTGATATTGCAAAGAACATTCTGGTCACGGGCCTTAAGCGTATGGAATATCGCGGTTATGACTCCTCGGGCGTCGCGCTCGAGGTGGGCGAGGGCGCCGCGGCTCACCTCGACGTCATCCGCCGCGTGGGTAAGGTTGCGGGCCTGGAGAGCGAGCTTTCCAATATCGACAGCGACGCTACCTGCGGTATCGGCCATACCCGCTGGGCCACTCACGGCAAGCCTTCCGTTGTCAACGCCCATCCCCACACCAGCTGCGATGGTCGCATCGCCATCGTCCACAACGGCATCATCGAGAACTTCGCCGAGCTGCGCGAAGAGCTGGAGGGCCGCGGCCATCACTTTAAGAGCGAGACCGATACCGAAGTCTTCGCGCACTTGATCGAAGAGGCCTATGCCGAGACGCGCGACCTGATGGCTTCCGTGCGCGAGGCCTGCACCCACGTGGTGGGCGCCTATGGCCTGGCCGCCGTGTGCGCCGACGAACCTGGCGTGATCGCTGTTGCCCGCAAGGACTCCCCGATTGTGGTCGGCGTGGGCGAGACCGGCTCCTACGTTGCCTCCGATGTGATCGCGCTTATCGATGCCACCCGCGATGTCGTGGTGCTCGAAGACGGTCAGTTTGCCAAGCTCACGCCCGCAGGCGTCGAGTATACCGACGAGGCCGGCAACGTTATCGAGCCCAAAATCACCCATATCGACTGGGACCTGGACATGGCCGAAAAGGGCGGTTATCCCGACTTTATGCTCAAGGAGATTCACGAGCAGCCGCGCGTCGTGCGTGACACGCTGGTCGGTCGTA
>USNA01000077.1 GCA_900555955.1 uncultured Collinsella sp.
TAGCGCCTGGGCCGATGCGCCCCACACGATTTTCGCCGCCAACGCTCATGGCAAGGCGCGCCCGGCGGCGCATGCGCTCATATGCCAAACCCGATGCAACGTCATACATACGGGCCATCATAGCTGTGCCGCCGTTTCCAAGAAGCAGGGAATAGTTCTTCGCATGCGCGTCCGGTGCGCCGATGATGGCGTTAAAGAAAAGTATCTGCGTAAACAGATACAGGTTAAGTTGATGATGGCTCGTATTGACGAGGAGTTCCTGAATATCGCGTGCGGTCGGGCCGCCGTCTGCCGTGTACTTTTGAGCGGGCATCACTCCAAGGGCCTGACAGAGGTCTTCTTGGTGTAGACGCATGATTGTCCCGTCTTTGACATTCACACGGTCATAGCGCTCAACAATGAGGGCGGGTTCGTCCTCAAATAAGCGATACTCAACGTTCGCCGTTGCGATACCCGCGCGCTGGGCGCTTTTCATGCAGACAAACTCATTAAGCGCTTCGAGCTTAAATCCGATAACGCCATTTTTGAAAATATGCGTCGTGGGCGAGGAACCTACGCATTCGCACCAGCGACCGTCTATGAGTGCGAGTGCGAACTTGCCCTGGTTGCCTCCAAGTGACCAACTTTCATCTAGACCCATCCACGATGCATCGCGGTCATCTCTGATCGACTTGAGACGGAGAGCAATTTCGTGGTCGTCTATAGGGCGGTATTCGCCAGCGCGATGCAGGACGGCGTCGGCATCTTCTTCGGCACAAAACTGCACTCCGCCCGGACAGTCGAGTCCGATATGGCTGAGCAACGCAACGGGATTGTTGGGCCTAACGTCGAATTCGGCGGCAATCGCTTTTCGTTGGTCCTCGCTGTCGGGTAGAAGGCCAAACAGGTACGGATTCATGACCTGTTGGCTGTATGTACGATTTGATACGGGTATGTTGATCGATAATGCTGGCCCGTCATAGTCATGATCGTAGGTAAAGCTGATAAGACCGTTCTCATCTTGCGTGAGCGTTCCCGCAGGTACGCCGCAAATAATGGTCCGAAGTGATGTTCTGGCCATTGGCTATTTCCCGTCAGGCTTTGGTTGGACAGATGCGTTTGCGGCAATCGAGACTCCGAGATTGGACATGGCGAAATCTGCGAAGGCTTTGTCGTAGAGTTCAGACGTAAAGGGGGCGTCTGCAAGAACCGGAATGGCGGCGCAGCAACGGTAGCTATGAGAGGGACGTTGAGCGCGATGGCGTCTGGGGGTGCTGCGAGTTTGCAGATCGGCATGCGGAACGTTGGCTGATTGCTCGTTATTCGTTTTGACGATATCCCCTTGAGCGGCGAGCGCCAGTCCGAGAGCATTAAAGATCGCCAATAGCTTGTCGAGCCGAATGCCGGTGGCATCTCCCAGCTCGAGCGATGCGAGCAGGCGCTCCGAAACACCGGCTTTTTTAGCGAGGGTCGCACGGGTGATTCCCTGTGACTCGCGTGCCTGGCGCACGTAGATGCCAGCTTGGCGCGGCGTGGTGATGGGAAAGGTATCCACGGCAATCTCCTAACGTGCAGACTTTTGCATATCAGTATGACATGCAAAAGTCTGCACGAAAAGGCCTTATGCAAAACTCTGCATGAGACTTCCACGTTGACGTTGAGCTTATGAGAGGCGTTTTTTTATATCGCGAGGATCCCCAGATGCTCAAGCAAGATCTTAAGTCCGATGAGGATGAGCACGACGCCGCCCACGATGGTGGCAGGCTTTTCGTAGCGCGCGCCAAAGGTATGGCCGATCGCCACGCCGGCGATGGAGAGGATAAAGGTTGTGATGCCAATAAGCGATACAGCGGGCACGATGTCAACCGAGAGCGCCGCAAACGAGATGCCTACGGCCAGGGCGTCAATCGAGGTGGCAATGGCGAGAACCAGGTATTCTATCAGGTCAATCTTCTCGGCATTCTTGTTGTCGCTCTCGTCCTCGTCCTCGGTAAAGGCCTCCCACAGCATCTTGCCGCCGATGAAGGCCAAAAGGATAAAGGCGATCCAATGGTCGATGGGCCCGATGATGCCCATGAATTGACTGCCGAGCGCCCATCCGATCACGGGCATGCCGGCCTGAAAGCCGCCAAAGAACAGGCCGAGCACCACGGCGACTTTAAGGTTGATCTTTTTCATGCCGAGACCCTTGCAGATGGAAACGGCAAAGGCGTCCATCGAAAGGCCAACGGCGAGCAACACGAGCTCTGCGAGTCCCATAGTCTGGCTCCCTCTCTGCGGGCGAGCCCGATTACGCGACTACTCCCTCATTTATATGAGACCCGATGCTACCACATGAGCAGTCAAAGGAGCCCCGTCCCAAATGAGCTACCTAAACGGTGTTCGCTCATTCTGTAAGCATCGGATTTCGTGGCTGCTGCGGGGACAAACCGTGAGAAACTATTTAGCGTTTATGGAGCGTATACGATGGGAGCGATGCCTTGGATAAGAACGAGCTGCAAAAGCGTATGGAACAGGCCATCCGCCTGACGGCACCTGGTCAGCCGATCCGCACCGCCCTCGACATGATCATCGCCGGTCACCTGGGCGCCCTTATCTGCGTCGGCGACACCGAAAACGTGCTCGCTGCCGGTAACGACGGCTTCCCGCTCAACATTTCGTTCACTTCGAACCGTCTGTTCGAGCTCTCCAAGATGGACGGTGCCATCGTCATCGACGGCGACCTCACCCAGATCCTGCGCGCCAACTTCCACCTCAATCCCGATCCCTCGCTTGCCACGAGCGAGACGGGCATGCGTCACCGCACCGCCGCTCGCATGTCGGTGCTCACCGATGCCATCGTGATCTCGGTCTCGGCCCGTCGTGCCGTCGTCAACGTGTACGTTCACGGCAAGAGCTACGAGATCCAGCCTGTCACCACCATCATGAGCTCGGTCAACCAGCTCGTCGCCACGCTCCAGACTACCCGTCAGTCGCTCGATCGCTCCCTGCTGCGCCTGACGGCCCTCGAGCTCGATGACTACGTTACGCTCGCCGACATTACCGGTATTTTCTCGAGCTTCGAGATCATGCAGCAGGCAAAGACCGAGCTTAAGGATTGCATTGTCAAGCTGGGCAACCAGGGCAAGCTCGTGCAGATGCAGCTCGAGCAGCTCGCTGGCTCCAGCATGGATACCGAATACGACCTGATGATCCGCGACTATGCGAGCGATTCCTCCGAGGCAAACGCCGAGAAGATTCGCGCCGAGCTTAGCCGCATGACGCCTAAGGACTTGTCCGACCCGCAGCATGTGGCGGCGGTTCTGGGTTACGACGACCTGGACGAGGACTCCGTCATGACGCCGCTGGGCCTGCGCACGCTTTCGCGCGTGTCCGTCGTGCGCGACGGCGTGGCCGAGAAGATCGTCGACGAGTACGGCTCGCTGCAGGAACTTATGGACGACATCAGCGAGGATCCGGAGCGCTTGGGCGACTTTGGCGTCAACAACCCTGCCATTCTTGCGGACTCGCTGTACCGCATGAAGGGCACCAAACAGGGGAACGCATAATGGCGCCCGTATGCGCCGTGGTCGTTGCCGGCGGCAGCGGCCAGCGCTTTGGAAATCCCGGCGGCAAGCAGCTCATTAACGTGGCGGGCCGTCCGCTCATGAGCTGGTCCATCCGCGCGTTCGATCGTAGCGACAAGGTCGGCCATATCGTCGTGGTTTGCCCTGCTGAGCGCCGTGCCGAGATGCGCCGCCTGGCCATCGACCCGTTTGACTATGACACGCCCATCAGCTTTGCCGATGCCGGCGATACTCGTCAGGATTCCACCCGCGCCGGCGTGCACGCGGTGCCGGCGGGGTTCGAATATGTCGCTATCCACGACGGCGCCCGTCCGCTCATTACCACCGAGGCTATCGACCACGCTATCGACGTGCTCGTGAACGACCGTGCTCTCGACGGTGTCGTGTGCGGTCAGCCCGCGATCGACACACTCAAGATCGTCGACGGCGATAATATCGTCGAGACGCCGCCGCGCGAACTCTACTGGGCAGCGCAGACGCCGCAGATCTTTAGCGTCGACGCTATGAAGCGCGCCCATGCCGCGGCGATTGCCGAGGACTTTATCGGTACCGACGATTCATCGCTGGTTGAGCGCATGGGCGGGCGCGTCCGCTGTGTCCAGAGCCCGCGCGATAACCTTAAGGTGACGGTGCCCGAGGACCTGCGTCCCGTAACCGCGATTCTGCTCGGTCGCATGGCCGAGGGAGAGGACCTTCCCCATGTTCAGTAACCTGCGCATTGGCCATGGCTACGACGTCCACCGTCTGGTGGAGGGGCGTCGATGTATCATCGGCGGGGTCGACATTCCCTACGAGCGCGGCCTGCTGGGCCACTCGGATGCCGATGTGCTCGCGCACGCCTTGGCCGACGCCATTTTGGGCGCCTGCCGCGGGGGAGACATCGGCAAACTGTTCCCCGACACCGATCCTGCCTATGAGGGTGCCGATTCGATGGTGCTGCTTGCCCGTGTGATGGACTATGCGCGCGAGCTGGGCTTTGAGTTTGTCGATGCCGACTGCACCATTGTCTGCCAGCAGCCCAAAATCACCCCGCACCGCGATGCCATGCGCGCCAACCTTGCCCATGCTCTGGGCGTTGACATCGAAAACGTGGGCGTCGCCGCTACTACGACCGAAAAGCTCGGTTGGGAAGGCCAGGGCGAGGGGATCGGCGCCTGGGCCGTCTGCCTGCTACAGAAAACCGTTAAGGAGTAACGAATGCGTATCTACAACAGCGCTACCCATAAAAAGGAAGAGTTCCAGCCCATCGAGTCCGGCAAGGTCCGCATGTACGTGTGCGGCCCCACGGTCTACGACAACATCCACATCGGCAATGCCCGCACGTTCATCAGCTTTGACGTGATTCGTCGCTGGCTCATCGCGAGCGGCTACGAGGTCACGTTCGCCCAGAACCTCACCGATGTCGATGACAAGATCATCAAGCGTGCCAACGAGCAAGGCCGTACGGCTGCCGAGGTCGCGACGGAGTTCTCCGACAAGTTCATCGGCGTCATGCGCGCTGCCAACGTGCTCGATCCCGATGTGCGTCCCCGCGCCACCAAAGAGATCGGCCCCATGATCGCCATGATCAAGACGCTTATCGAGCAGGGCCATGCCTATGCCGCCGATAACGGCGACGTGTACTTTGCCGTGCGCAGCGACCCCAACTACGGCCAGGTCTCGGGCCGCAACATCGACGACCTTATGGTGGGCGCGCGCATCGAGGAGAACGAGGACAAGAACGACCCGCTCGACTTTGCCCTGTGGAAGGCCGCCAAGCTTGGCGAGCCCAGCTGGCCGAGCCCCTGGGGCGAGGGCCGTCCCGGCTGGCACACCGAGTGCGCCGCCATGGTGCACCGCTACCTGGGCACCCCGATTGACATCCACGGCGGCGGCTCCGACCTTGCCTTCCCGCATCACGAGAACGAGTGCGCCCAGGCAACCTGCGCCTGGCACCAGGGCTTCTCCAACACGTGGATGCACACGGGCATGCTGCTGGTAGACGGCGAGAAGATGTCCAAGTCGCTCGGTAACTTCTTTACGCTGGCCGAGGTGCTCGAGCAGCACTCTGCCGCGGCCCTTCGCCTGCTGATGCTGCAGACGAGCTATCGCTCGCCCCTCGAGCCCGCCTGC
>USNA01000078.1 GCA_900555955.1 uncultured Collinsella sp.
GTTTCCCCGCAGCTGATTCCGTCGCCCGACTTCTGGCGAAGCCAGGTGAACGCGAGGGAAACAGCGTAGGGGAAACGGGGCCTCCGGCGGGAAGTTAAACCGCTACTTACGCCTTGTTGACGGAGCCAAACTCCTCCATGAGCTCCTTGGTGCGAGCAACGATGTTGTCGCGACCAGGCTTGAGGAGCTTGCGGGGGTCGAAGCCCTTGCCCTGCTGATCCTTGCCAGCCTCGATATACTCGCGGACACCCTTGGCGAAGACGAGCTGCAGGTCGGTGTTGACGTTGATCTTGGAGATGCCCAGGGAGATGGCCTTCTTGATCTGATCCTCGGGGATGCCGGTACCACCGTGCAGAACGAGGGGCAGGTCGCCGGTCTGAGCCTTGATCTCGCCCAGACGCTCGAAGGAAAGGCCAGCCCAGTCGGCGGGATACACGCCGTGGATGTTGCCGATGCCGCAGGCGAGGAAGTCGACGCCCAGGTCAGCAATCTGCTTGCACTCAGCAGGGTCAGCGAGCTCGCCGTTGGAGGTCACGCCGTCCTCGGTGCCGCCGATGCCGCCGACCTCGGCCTCGATGGACATGCCCTTGGAGTGGGCAAGCTCAACGAGCTCCTTGGTGCGGTCGAGGTTAAGCTGGAAGGTCTCCTCGTGAGAGCCGTCATACATGATGGACGTGAAGCCGGCCTCGATGCACTTGAAGCAGTCCTCGTAAGAACCGTGATCGAGGTGAAGGGCGACGGGAACGGTAACGCCCGTGGCCTCGACGGCAGCCTTGACCATGTCGGCGCAGACCTTGAAACCGCCCATCCACTTAGCGGCACCAGCGGTGCACTGAAGGATCAGCGGAGACTTGGCCTCCTCGGCGGCCTGGAGAATAGCCAGGGTCCACTCGAGGTTGTTGGTGTTGAAGGCACCGAGAGCGTACTTGCCGGCCTCGGCCTTCTTGAGCATGTCTGCTGCGTTGACGAGCATAAAAGAAACCTCCTGTAAGGTTGCTCCGATAACGCCTGAGATTTTACCACGGCGTACCCGAGCATAAACGTTCGTTTGTTCACGAATATCGTCCAAACAGACTTTTTTTGACCGTTTGCCCTACGGAATCGACCCGTTGGGGAAAAATAGCTTGACGTTTGGACGCTTCTCGTGCTTCAGGAGCTGACTATAAAGCTACACCTGCATGAAAGGGTTCTGCATGAGCTCGCGTGCCATGGTGGTCGAATCGCCATGGCCGGTTAGGCAAACGGTATCGGGCGGGAGAAGCCGGGCGAGCTTGGAGAGCGAGCGCAGAATCGCCGCTTCGTCTCCTCCAGAAAGATCGGTGCGGCCGTGGCTGCCCGGGAATAGTGTGTCGCCCACAAAGGCAATGTTCCCCTGCTCGGTGGCAGCAAACAAGACGATCCCGCCCGGCGTATGCCCTGGCGTCTCGATCACCTGCAGGCAGATATCGCCCACCTCGATAGCATCGCCTTCGGCGAGCAGGCGCGTCGGCTCCCCGGGGTCAGGCGTCTCAATGCCCCACATAGCTCGCTGTTCCTCGATGTTCGCATGCGGCACCGCCACATCCTTGGCACACAGCTCATACTGGCAGCCCTCGCCAACGGTGGTTCGCACGCCGGCAACACCACCAACATGATCGGCATGGCCATGAGTGCATACGGCGCCAAGCACGCGTACACCGGCATGTTCGGCTCGAATATGCTCCACCAAACGCTCGCCTTCCCATGCGGGGTCGATAATCACGCACTCATTGTCCGAAATAACAGCATAGCTATTGGTCTGAATGGGACCGTTTACGAGCGTCTCAATCTCGACCGATCCCTTGGGAGTTAAATCCAAGGACACAGCACTCATGTCCCTCTCCTCTCTATAGAACTCGAGGCATCAAACGATGCCTCGAGTGTAGCGAATATCGATAATGTGACACGTTCGTCGCGACTAAACGCGGCGCTTAAGCTGGGCTCCACCCTCGCCGGGCATCAGGCGGCGCGCGTCGTAGACCGAGTCGACGCTGCTGATAGAGGCCAGCAGCGGATCCAGACCACTCGCGTCCGAGATCTCGACCATAAAGCGCAAGGTTGCAATACCCTCGCGGTTGGTCGACGTGGCGGCAGAAAGGATATTGCCGCCCGCATCGCCAATGGCGATGGTGACGTCCTTGAGCAGGCCCATGCGGTCCAGGCACTCGACCACAATCTCGACCTGGAAAAGCGTATCGGCAGCACCATCCCACTCTACGTCAATCATGCGCTCGGGATGTTCCATAAGGCCCTTGACGTTGGGGCAGTTGGCGCGATGCACCGAAACGCCACGACCGCGCGTGATGAAGCCGACGATGTCGTCGCCCGTCACGGGGTTGCAGCAATGAGCCAGACGGACCAGCAGGCCGCTGTTGCTCTCGCCCTTGACGATAATGCCGTTACTGGCGCTCTTACCGCGCTTTTGCGGCTTGCGGTTGGAGCCGCGAGCGGGCTGCTTTACGACCTCGGCGATAGCCTCGGCCTTGGTGAGCTGTTCCTCGGGCTTGGGGTCCAAGATTTGCTCGACCTTATTGCCCACAGCGCGCGGGGCGACCTTGCCCGCGCCAACGGCTGCAAAAAGGTCCTCGAGCTGCTTGAAGTTAAACTGCTCCGCCACGGCGTTGAGCGCACGCGTGGATCGTGGCGTAGAGATGCCATACCCGCGCTTACGCAGGTCCTTGGCCAGTATATCGCGGCCGGCGGCAGCGTCGTCATCCTTGGTCGCGGCGGCGAAATAACGGCGAATCTTTGACTTGGCCGAAGGTGTCTTGACGATCTTGAGCCAATCGCGCGACGGCTTAGAGCTCTTGTTAGTCAGAATCTCGACACGGTCACCCGTCTTGATCTCGTGCGTGAGCGGCGCCACCGCACCGTTGATTTTGGCGCCGACACAGTGGTTACCGACCTCGGTATGAACGGCGTAGGCAAAGTCGAGCGGTGTAGAGCCGGCACGAAGCGCCATGACCTCGCCCTTGGGCGTAAAGACAAAAATTTCCTGGTCGAACAAGTCGACCTTCAGCGAATGCAGGTATTCCTTGGCATCGGTGATCTCGTCAGACGCCGCCCAGTCGAGTGAGTGCTTGAGCCAGTTGATCTGGTCGTCCAGACGCTGCGCATCGTTAGTCTTGGAGGCAGACGATCCGCCCGACTTCTTATACAGCCAGTGGGCAGCGATGCCATACTCGGCCTGCTCGTGCATTTCGTAGGTTCGAATCTGAATCTCGAGCGGACGGGCCGTGGGGCCGATAACCGTCGTGTGAAGCGATTGGTAGTTATTGACCTTGGGCATGGCGATATAGTCTTTAAAACGACCGGGCATGGGATGCCACAGGGTATGCACGGCACCAAGCGTGGAATAGCAATCGCGCACCGAATGAGTGATGACGCGCAGCGCCACCAGGTCGTAAATCTCGGAGAACTCCTTGCCCTTGCGCTTCATCTTTTGATAGATGGACCAATAGTGCTTGGAACGACCGTTGATCTGAAAGCCCTCAAGACCAATGCGATTGAGCTCATCGGTGAGCGTCTTGATGGTCTCGGCCAGATAACGCTCGCGAACCTCGCGCGACTCGGATACCATGCGCGCGATGCGCTGGTAGGCATCGGGCTCCAAGTAGAAAAAGGACAGGTCCTCGAGCTCCCACTTGATTGAACTCATGCCCAGGCGGTCGGCCAAAGGCGCGTACACGTCCATGGTCTCGCGTGCCTTAAACAGGCGGCGGTCCTCGCGCAGAGCGGCAAGCGTGCGCATGTTATGCAGGCGGTCGGCGAGCTTGACGATGATGACGCGGATGTCCTTGGACATGGCGAGGAACATCTTGCGCAGCGTAAGCGCCTGCTTCTCGTCCATGCTGTCGACTTCAATGTTGGTGAGCTTGGTCACGCCGTCGACGAGCCCTGCCACGGTTTCGCCAAACAGACCCGAAACATCGGCAAGCGAGGTCTCGGTGTCCTCGACGGTATCGTGCAGCAACGCGGCGCACACCACATCGCAGTCCATCTTGAGGTCAGCCAGAATGATAGCTACCTCGACGGGATGGTTAATGTACATCTCACCCGAGCGCCGCTTTTGGTTGCAGTGCTTCTCGGCAGCAAAGCAGTAGGCCTGCTCCACATTGGAGAAGTCGTCCTCGTTCATATATTTGAGGCACAGACGCTCCAGCTTGTCGTAGCTGTCCGCCATAATCTCGGGCGGCAGCTCATCGGCATGCTTATAGTGCTCCATCTCCGAAAACGGCTGGAGGGTGGAATCATGGGCGGTACGGGCTGCGGCGTCCATCGAGGTCCCCTTCCCCTAGGCCCGCGGTACGATCGGGCGGTTAACTTTGGCTAGCATATCAGAAGCGCACGAATCGAGTGCCCAGCTCCGAAAAGCCGTGAACTCCATGCGCGAGCGCAAGCCCTCCAAATAGCGAATTGACCTGCTTAATTGCACGCGACCGGGGTTTTCCGCCATCGCGATGCGACGCGTATCGTCAAACCCCGAAACGCGGCAGAAACCGAGTTCTTCGAAGATTCCCAGGCCGCTTTCCACCGAGCGCTCGTCGACCGGCGTGCGGGCATCGATGGCAAGACACATCTGCGCAATGTCGATATCGCTCGCGCAGAATGAATCGTCCCCCGTCTTGCCACGGTTGGAGCGCCACATGGTCTGCAGCGCTCGATAGAGAGTGACAAGCTCATCGCGCTCGGGCGCGTAACAATCGAGCAGGCGCTCATTAATACGAGCGTCACGCGACGAATAGAGCAGGTGAATCACGGCGGGCTGTCCATCGCGGCCGGCACGGCCACTCATCTGGTTAAACTCAATCGCACCAAACGGCATGTGGTAGAGCACGACATGACGGATATCGGGCAGGTTGACGCCCTCACCGAAGGCAGAGGTCGAAACGATGCAACTGAGGCTTCCGTCGCGAAACGCTTCCTCGACACGGCGGCGATCGGAGCGCGCAAGCCCGGCGTTATAGAACGCAATATGGGTCGCGCAGTCGGGCACGCGTTTGCGCAACGTCTTGGCAAGCGCCACGGACTGGTCGCGCGAGTTGACGTAGATGACGGTCTTCTCCCCCGTCGCCACGATTGACACCAGGCGATTTTCGCGGCTCGCAAGGTCACGGTCGTCCTCGAGTTGCAGGTTCTCGCGAACGGTCTCGTCGACCACCGTCCTGGTAATCGGCAATACACGAGCAAGCTCCGCCACGACCGGGGCCGTCGCGGTAGCCGTTGCCGCCATGACAACGGGGTCGCCCAGGGCTTTGAGAATATCGGGCATGTCGAGGTAGGCGCTCCGGTCGCCGCCTTTGGCAAGACCGGCATGGTGTGCCTCATCGATAACGACAAAGCCAATACGTCCAGAACGTGCAAAGCGATCGCGATGGATAGACAGGAACTCCGGCGTCGTGAGAACGATGCCGGTGCGGCCCGAAGCCAGGCCGGCAAACACGTCATCGCGCGCTGCCTCCACGGTCTCGCCGGTCAGCACGCCTACGCCAATGCCGAGCGCGGCCATCGTCGACGAGAGGTGATAGGCCTGGTCGGCAACGAGCGCGCGCAGCGGATAGACAAAGATACTCGCACGCCCGCGAAGAACCGCCTCGCGCGCGGCATGCACATGGAAGATAAGAGACTT
>USNA01000079.1 GCA_900555955.1 uncultured Collinsella sp.
AACGGCGACGTCCGGGGAGTCGGGGTCTCCGTTACCCAGCACGGCCACCTGCACGCCGCCGGACAGGATGCGGTCGAGCGCGTACATGACCAGGTCCATGCCCTTCTGGCGCGTCAGGCGCGTGACCATCACCATGAGCGGACGGTCGTCGCGAACCTCGAGACCCAGCTCCTCCTGCAGCTTGGCCTTGCACACGGCCTTGCCCCCACGGTCCTCGACCGTGTAGTTAGCGGCAATGCGCTTGTCGGTCGCCGGGTCAAAGCCCGCAACGTCAATGCCGTTCAAAATGCCCTGCAGCGCGTAGGAGCGCTCGCGCAGCACGCCGTCCAGGCCCTCGCCAAACTCGGGCGTCTGGATCTCGTTGGCATAGGTAGGGCTCACCGTGGTGATGGCATCGGCATAGTGCAGCGCGCCCAGCATGTAGTTGATGCTGCAGGCGTCGCAGCGCAACTGCGAGGCGGCCGCCGGAATATGAGCCACACCCAGGATGTCCTCCAGCACGGTGTCGCTAAACTGGCCCTGGAATGCCACGTTGTGGATCGAGAACACAGTCTTGACGCGGTCGTACAGCGGCAGGCCCTGGTAGAACTCGCGCAAGAACACGGGCGCCAGTGCCGTCTGCCAGTCGTTGCAGTGCAGGATGTCGCACTCAAAGCCGGCCGGCAGGTGCTGCAGGCTCTCGGGGATGGGCTTGGAGAAAAACGCGAAGCGCATCAACTAGTGCGTGAAAAAAACCCGGGGACCGCCCGCCGTCGTCAAAGAAGCCGTACGGATAGTCGCGCGCAAAGTAGCGCTCGTTGTCCACGAACATATAGGTGACGCCGTCGCGCTCGAGCTTCTCCAGCCCGCAGTACTCATTGCGCCAGCCCAGGCTCACGTAAAAGTCGGAGAAGTGCTCCATCTGCGCCTTGTACTCGTCCTTGATGGTGGCGTACTTGGGCACCATCACGATGACCTCGGCGCCGGCGCGCACAAGCGCCGCAGGCAGCGAGCCCGCCACGTCACCCAGGCCACCGGTCTTTACAAACGGTGCGCACTCGGCCGAGGCAAACACGATCTGCATCTTTTTGCTGGAATCTGCCATATTGTCTCCCATGTTGTAATTCGAGAATAGCCGCCTGGCGCGAACCGGGCGGCTATTCTACATGTTACGAGCGATGTTGCGGTGCCAACGTTAACGTACGATGGTGGTGTCGGAAGTTAACGGAGCCTTGCCCAGCACCAGGATGTTCTCGGGCGTGCCGCGAAGCTCGGTGTTGGTGGGAACCACGTTGTTCTTGTCTAGGATGGCATTCTCAACGCGAGCGCCGCTCTTGATGATGCAGCTCTGGTTGATGATCGAGTTGGTCACCGAAGCGCCCTCCTCGACCACGACGCCGCGCGACAGGATCGAGTTGCGCACGGTGCCCTTGATGATGCAGCCGGCCGAGATGATCGAGTTGCAGGCGTGGCTACCGGTCGCATAGCGCGAAGGCGGCACGTCGTGAGCCTTGGTCAGGATCGGGCGCTCGGGATCGAAGAGCTGGTCGGCCACGGTCTGGTCGAGCAGGTCCATGCTGCGGCGATAGAGCGACTTCTCGCTAAACACGCCCACGACCTCGCCTTTGTACTCGTAGCTGCACACGTCGATGTTGCCAAAGTCGCCCTGGAGTGCCTCGAGCAGGTCCAGATAGTCGGCGGCCTGGTAGTGGTCGATGATCTCGAGCAGTGTCTCGCGGTTGACGATGCAGCAGTCCATAGAGGCGTTGTCGCCGTACACGACGCCGGCGCTCACGCCCGTCAGGCGGCCGTTCTCGTTAATCTCGAGCTTGGTCTCGTCATCGACGTTGCGCGTGGCCTTGCAGTACACCACGGTCATCTGGGCACCGGAGTTCTCGTGCGCGTCGATGATGGTGTTGAGATCCATGTTAAAGATGATGTTGGTGCCCATCATCACAACATAGGGCTTGTCCGAGCGCTGGAACAGCGTCTTGTTGGAGATGATGTCGCGCAGCAGGAAGCGCATGCCACCCTTGGTGGTGCCATACGCGTTGCCGGGCACCATGAACAGGCCGCCCTTCTTGCGGTCCAGGCCCCAGTCCTTGCCCGAGCCCACGTGGTCGATCAGCGAGCGGTAGTTGCCCGGCATGACGACGCCGACGGTCTTAATGCCGGCATTCATCATGTTGGACAGCGGGAAGTCGATCAGGCGGTAGCGGCCCAAAAACGGAACGGACGCGATGGGGCGGTCCTTGAGCAGGACGCTGCCATAGGTCGAAGAGTAGTTAGCGGTGATATAACCGATGGCCTTGCGATTGATCATCGGATCATTCCCCCTTCCCGATAACGACGTCATTTCCAACGACGGCCGTATCCTTGGTGGTATCGACAGAGCCGAGCTTCACGCCCTCTTCGACCGTGGAGTTCTCGCCCAAAATAGCGCGGCAGATGTGCGCGCCGCTCTTAACGTGCGCACCCGGCAGCAGCACGGAATCCTCGACCACGGCGCGCTCTTCGATGATGACATCAGTCGAAAGGATCGAGTGGCGAGCGGTGCCGTAGATCTTGCAGCCGTTGGAGACCAGGCAGTCGTCCAGGCGACCGTCCGGGCCAATGTAGTGCGGCGGACGCGTGGTGATGTTAGACATGATGGGGAAGTGCTTGTCAAATAGATCGAACTCGGGGTTGTTGCCCAGCAGGTCCATCGAGGTCTCGTGGAAGCTGGCGATGGTGCCGACGTCCTTCCAAAAGCCGTGGAACTCGTAGCTGTACAGGCGCTTGCCCTCGCCGAGCAGCTTGGGGATGATGTCCTTGCCAAAGTCGTGGCTCGAGCGCTGGTCCAGAGCGTCCTCCTCGAGCGCCTCGATCAGCACGTCGGCCGAGAAGATGTAGATGCCCATGGACGCGAGGTTCGAATCGGGCTTCTCGGGCTTCTCGGTGAACTTGGTGATGCGGCCGTCCTCGGGGTCGGTGGTCAGGATGCCAAAGCGGCTGGCCTCCTCCCACGGCACGGGCATAACGCTCACCGTGAGGTCAGCGTTGTTCTCAATGTGCGTCTTGAGCATCTTGCGGTAGTCCATGCGATACAGGTGATCGCCCGAAAGAATCAGGACGTACTTGGGGTCATTGGCCTTGATGTAGTCGAGGTTCTGCGTAATAGCGTCGGCCGTGCCCGCATACCAGGCGCCGCCGGTCTGCGTCTCGCACGCCGGGGCGAGCGGCACCGATGAGTAAGCCGTCGCGGCTGTCCAAATCCCAAGCCTCGCCGGAACCAACATAGGCATGCAGCAGGTAGGGGCGATACTGGGTCAGAACGCCCACCGTGTCGATGCCCGAGTTGGAGCAGTTGGACAGCGAAAAGTCGATAATGCGGAACTTGCCACCAAAGCTAACCGCCGGCTTGGCGATCTTTTGGGTGAGTGCCCCCAATCGGCTGCCCTGTCCTCCTGCGAGGAGCATCGCGATGCATTCTTTCTTACTCATCGATTTCTCCTTCTGTCATCGATGTTCCTAAACCCATTAGCGACGGGCGTGGCGCAACGTCACGCCCGTCGAGTAATGCCGTGCTGGCATAGGGGAGCTCGTGCGCCTTTACGCGTGCCAGATCTCGTCGCGATACTCGCGAATGGTGCGGTCGCTCGAGAACCAGCCGCTCGAGGCGGTGTTGAGCAGGGCCTTGCGGTTCCAGGTCTCCTGGTCGCCGTAGCTGCCCGTGAGCTTCTCCCACGCATCCACGTAGCTGCGGAAGTCTGCCATGACCAGGTCGGGGTCGTTGTTGTTCATGAGCTCGTTGTAGATGCTCTCAAAGTTGCTCGAAAGACCCGCAAAGGTGTTGTCCTTGAGCTCGTCCATCACACGGCCTAGACGCTCGCGGTCGCCGTTGAGGGTATCCCACGCAAAGTAGCTGTTGGATGCCCAGAGCTGCTCGACCTCGGGGGCGGTCAGGCCAAAGATAGCCTCGTTCTCGCGGCCGGCCAGGTCGGCGATCTCGATGTTGGCGCCGTCGAGGGTGCCCAGCGTAATGGCGCCGTTCATCATGAGCTTCATGTTGGACGTGCCCGAGGCCTCCTTGCCGGCCGTGGAGATCTGCTCCGAGATCTCGGCGGCGGGGTAGATGAGCTGGGCGTTGCTCACGCGGAAGTTGGGGATAAAGCAGACCTTCATGACCTCGTTGACGCGCGGGTCGTTGTTGATGACGTCGGCCACGGAGTTAATGAGGCGGATGGTCTCCTTGGCAAAGGTGTAGCTCGAGGCAGCCTTGCCGCTAAAGATGAAGGTCGTCGGCGTCACGTGGAAATTGGGATCGGCGATGCGACGATTGTAGATGTCCATCACCTTCATGATGTTCATGAGCTGGCGCTTGTAGGCATGGAAGCGCTTAACCTGAACATCGAAGACGGTGTTGGGGTCAATAACCAGACCGGTCTCGGCCTTGACGTAGGCGGCCAGACGCTCCTTGTTGGCGCGCTTGGAGGCACCCACGGCCTTCAGGAACTCGGTGTCGTTCTGGAACTCCTTGAGTTTCTCCAGCTCAAAGGCGTCCTTCAGCCAGCCATCGCCGATGGCCTCGGTCACGAGCTTGGCGTAGGTGGGGTTGGCCTCGGCAAAGAAGCGACGGTGCGAGATGCCGTTAGTCTTGTTGTTGAACTTCTCGGGCGTCAGGGCATAGAAGTCCTTGAGCACGATGTTCTTGATGATGTCGGAGTGGATCTTGGCCACGCCGTTGACGCTGTGGCTGCAGATCACGGACAGGTTGGCCATGCGAATCTCGCCGTCCCACAGGATGGCGGTCTGGCGCAGACGCTCCTGCCAGCCCTCCTGCGTGGTATCGAACGACTCGTGCCAACGACAGCTGATCTCGTCGATGATCTGGTACACACGGGGGAGCAGCTTGGAGAACGTGCCGATGGGCCACTTCTCCAGAGCCTCGGGCAGGATGGTGTGGTTAGTGTAGCTCACGACCTGTGTCACGATGTTCCAGGCGTCATCCCACTCGAGCTTCTTCTCGTCGATGAGGATGCGCATGAGCTCGGGGCCGCACATGGCGGGGTGCGTGTCGTTGGTGTGGATGGCCACAAACTGCGGCAGCAGCTCCCAGTTCTCGCCGTGCTCCTTCTCAAAGGTGTCGAGCAGACTGTAGATGCCGGCCGAAACAAACAAGTACTCCTGCTTCAGGCGCAGCAGACGGCCGTGTTCGCCGGCGTCGTTGGGGTAGAGGATGGCGCTGATGGCCTCGGCCTCGGCGCGCTCGGCATCGGCCAGGGCGTAGTCGCCGCGGTTGAAGGCCTCAAGGTCAAAGTGCTCCTCGACCGGCTCGGCGGCCCAGACGCGCAGCTTGTTGACGGTCTCGCCGGCATAACCCACCACGGGGATATCGTAAGGTACGGCCAGGATGTCCTGCGTGTCCACCGTGCGGTAGAACGTGCGGCCGTTCTCATCAAAGCCCTCAACATGGCCACCAAACTTGATGGTCACGGCCTTGTCCTGACGACGAACCTCCCAGGGATAGCCGTGGGTAAGCCACTCGTCGGTGGCCTCGACCTGGCTGCCGTTGACGATCTCCTGCTTAAACAAGAAGCGCGT
>USNA01000080.1 GCA_900555955.1 uncultured Collinsella sp.
AGCCACTGCTGGCCCCACGGGATGCAGGCGGGCGCCGGTAACCACGCAGGTGCGGCCGATATTGCCCGTATTGGCCGGAATCTCGGGTGCATACAGCACGATATTGAACATGAATCTCCTTGGCTTAGAACGAAAAACCACCACGAAGGGCACCTTCGTGGTGGTTTGGCGGCTACGTAGGCGGAAAATGCCCGCTTGGATAAACCTAGGCGCGGTGCCAGTCGGTCAGGCAGGCATCAAGGGAGGCGATGAGCGCATCCTTGTCCATGTGACGGCCGATGATGCACAGGCTCGTCATGCGGTCGCCCGTCTCGTCGTCCCAAATTTGCATGATCTCGGGGTTCTCGTCGATGATCTTCTGCTTCTCGCCCTCGGGTGCCGAGTCAACGAACAGGCCGTTCTCCATCAGGCGCATCTGGTGGCCAGCCTGCTCGAACATGTAGCACATGTCCGGATCGCCGGTCTGCCACAGCGGACCCTTGACGCGGATGACCTCGTCGGGCCACTCCTGCTCAACAAAATCGGTGAACTTCTGCAGGTCAAACGGCTTGCGGCGCGAGTACACAAAAGTCTCGATGTCGTACTCGAGCACCTCGGGGTCGTCGTGCTCCTCGGGATGCTCCATGGCCTCGATCCAGGCAGCGGAGTTGTAGGCGCGCATAAAGTCGAAGCGGTCGGTATCGAGCAGTTCCTCCATGGGAACCTCGCCGTTTTGGGCCTCGACGATCACGGCATCTTTCTGCAGACTGCGCACGATGGCCTTGAGCTCGGCGATCTGCTCGGGCGTCACGGTATCGGTCTTATTGAGGATCAGCGTGGAGCAGAACTCGATCTGCTGGATGAGCAGGCTCTCGATGTCGTCCTCGTCGATATCCTCGGCCAGCAGGTCGCGGCCGCCGTTGAACTCGTCGTACATGCGGGCGCAGTCGACCACGGCCACGATGTTGTCGAGCGCGAGCTTGGGCTCGCCGCCCACCTTGGCCTCGTCGCAGAAGCTCGAGATGGTGTAGGCGATGGGGATGGGCTCGCAAATGCCCGAGGCCTCGATGATGATGTAGTCGAAGTTGCCCGAATCGGCGATGCCCTGCAGCTGGTTGGCCAGGTCATCCGAAAGCGTGCAGCAGATGCAGCCGTTGGTGAGCGGGATGAGGTCGTCGGTCTCGGAAAGGCCGCCGTCAGCGATGAGGCTGGCATCGACGTTGATTTCGCCGATGTCGTTGACGATCACGGCGGCGCGGATGCCGCCGTCGTTAGCGAGGATGTGGTTGGGCAGCGTGGTCTTGCCGGCACCGAGGTATCCGGTAAGCATGATGATCTTCACGGGTTTGTTGGGCATGTGCCCTCCTTTGTTAGACATGGCTTACAGTTGAATCATATGCCAAACGCCTGCTCTTATACCCACGCGCCGGCAAATAACACAAGCTACTCCCAGGCTCCCCATACATCGGGGCAATAACCGACGGTGGCCTTTTTGCCGTTGCGCACGATGGGCTCGGCCAGAACCTGCTGATTCTCGAGCAGTTTATCGAAGCGCTGACTGGGGGTGAGGTGCTGAATGAGCGCGAGCGTCTCCTCGTCCTTGGCTTTGGGGTTGAGCAGCTTGTCGATGCCGCCGACCGCCTGCATCACGCTCGTGAGCTCGCCCTTGCTCATCTCCTTTTCCTTAAGGTCAATAAACTGCACCTTAATGCGGCGCTCCTTAAAATAGCGCTGGGCCTTCTTGGTACCGAAGGACTTTTTGGTGCCAAAAATCTGCACGTTCATGTATTTGTTCCGCCGTCCTACCTGATGAAGTTGGTCGTTGCTCGATCGGCCTCGGGTGCGTTGATGCCGGCGGCCTGTCCCGCCTCGATACAGCGAAGGAGCCAGGCCATGTTTTTGCCGATGTTGCGCATGGTGGCAAGGCCCTCGGCGTCCCCATTGGCGTCGCCGGGCACGCGACCAAACACGTTGTTCCAGTACGTGGAGGCAACCACGGGCATCTGGTTGATGGTGAAGTACTTATTGAGCACATCGAAGGTGGTCGACGTACCGCCGCGACGGGCGACGGCGACCGCGGCGCCGGGTTTGTGCTCAAAGGCATGCCCGCCTGCATAGAAGGCGCGATCGAGGGCCGAAAGGATGCGGCCGCTGGGGGGCGCATAGTAGACGGGCGAGCCAAAGACAAAGCCATCTGCCTGCTCGGCGGCAGCGATCAGCTCGTTCACCACGTCGTCGTCAAAGGTGCAGCGACCGCCAAGCTTGCCGCACTGGCCGCAACCGATGCAATCGCGAATGGGCTTGGCGCCCAGCTGAAACACCTCGGTATCAATGCCTTCTGCATTGAGCTGCTCGGCGACCTCGGCGAGTGCACGGGCGGTGTTGCCGTTTGCCTTGGGGCTGCCATTGACCAAAAGAACCTTCATCACAAACTCCCTCTGCTTTTGGTGACTTCTGCAGAGGATTATCGCACGATGGGGGAGGCGGCGCGGGCGCGGTGCTAATCCAGTTTGGTACCTGGCACCTGCACGGCTTTCCCGAGCAACGCTTTGAGCTCGTTCAAAATGGAAACGGGTTGTCGGTCAACGCTGTTCAGATGAAGCGTCGCTACACGAATGGGTGGCTGATATTCAAGCGAGCCGATGAGCACGGGGGAACCCAGGAACCGCTCGATTTCGTCTGCGATCGAGTCGGTCTCTTCGGGATCAAAGTCGTCGAAAAGCGCCACGAATGTCGGCCCCGTCGAGCGGAACAGGCGACCCTTGCCGCGCGAGCATTCCATAAGGCAGGCGGCGCTTTCTGCCAAAACGCGGTCGCCTGCATCGAATCCAAAGCGGGCATTGACCTCGGCGATATCGTCAACCTTAATGGCAATAAAGCCTGCCTCGCGCGCCACGCGACGCATTTCGCCAATGGCGTTGACCAGGGCGTGAATATCGCCCAGGCCGGTCACGGAGTCGGTCGTATCCGCTAGGCTTCGGTTGATGATAATGCCCACATACATGTTGGGCTCGGTATCGGTGCCGTCCAAGCGGTAGCCCGTGCAGTCACAAAGCACGTATTTTCCGGTGGCGTCCATTACGCGATACTGCATGTAGTGGAAGTGCCACGTGCCGTTTATCACCATGTCGAGCTCGGCGCGTACGTTGTCGCGGTCCTCGGGATGAACGCGGGCAAGCCACATATCGACCGAATTAAAAGGGTGCTGGGAGGGCAGGTCAAAATCGCGCACGGCGTTAACCGACCATTGCGATTCGCCCGTATCGAGGTTAAGGATGAACGGATAGCGCGTCTCGGAGCTCATGGAGATCGCTTGGAACACCCGGTCGTTGCAGGGAAGCTGATCGATGATTGGGCGTTGCGGTGCGTCATTGTCTTTCGGTTGCTGCACACGATGCATAAGCTTATAGCGATACATCTTGCGATCGGCATCCATCGTCATCTGGCGACGCGTGTCGCCGGCAAGTGGATCGACGCGCGAGCAGCCAAAGCTAAAGCTGGCGATCATAGGCGCCTTGCCACCTGAGCTCGCCTCGATCAGCCCGGCACGTACCTGCTCCAAGCGCTGCTCGAGTTCAGTCTCGTTTGCGGAGGGCGAGATAAGCACAAACTCGTCTCCACCGATACGGAACAGCATCTCATCGTGCTCCATGGTTTCGGAGAGCGTGCGGCAGATGCTCAGAATATAGCGATTGCCTTCGGCGTGGCCAAACCTATCATTGCAATGTTTTAGATGGTCGATGTCAATATAGGCGCAGGTGAAGGGGTCGCCTTTGTGCCAGAGTTGCTCGACGTGACGGTCGAGTCCGCTGCGGTTGCCCAAGTTGGTGAGCGGGTCGATATAGGCGTTGCTCTCAAGCAGCCGGCGCTCTTGTTGCAGGATGGCGTGCGTCTTTTGCAGTTGCTCGCCAACGGCGCGTAGCCCAGCGGGCAGCGCGGCAACATCGAGTTCGGCGGTCGAGATGCCATTCGCAAGCCGCTGAAGATAGGCAATAATCGATTGCTCGCCCAGGCGATATGACTCGTTCATGATGGATACCCTCCTTGGACGGAACAGCGGTTTGTATCATATCCCCAATTCGGTTTGAATTGGGGATATAAGTTGGCTAATGGAGGCAAATCCCCCCGCTCGGCGGTGGCGTTTTGCGCGCGAGCGTATCAGTTGATATTGCCACCATCGAGCAATGCCTCAAAATCCTTCGCCGGCATGGGACGGTAGTAGAGGAAGCCCTGAGCGTAGCGGGCGCCCATTTGTCGTAGCATGTTTGCCTGCTCATTTGTCTCGACGCCTTCAACCACGACGGGCAGATGGAGCGACTGCGCCATCTCGAGCATCGATGACACGATCTGCGCGCTGCGGCCTTGATCGCGGTCGGTGGGCACAAAGGTGCGGTCGAGCTTGATGACGTCGACGTTGACGTTCTTGAGCATCGCGAGCGTGGACTGGCCGGTGCCAAAATCGTCCATGTAGGTCGAGAAGCCACGGGTGTGCAGATCCGCGGTCAGCTTATCCACGGCCTCGGACTCTCCGGTATAGGCGGTCTCGGTGATCTCGATGTGCATGAGTTCGGGCGGCAGGTTGTACTGGGCGGCGAGCGACCCCATATGCTCGGCGACATCGCAGGCAAGAATGTCTACGCGCGACACATTGAGGGAAATCGGAACCACGCGAAGTCCTCGATTGAGGCGCTCGCGGAGCCACATGGCGACGCCCTGCCAAACATATTTGTCGAGCGTCACTACAAAGCCGCTTTCCTCGAGTGCG
The DNA here is from genome assembly GCA_900555955.1 of uncultured Collinsella sp. Classification (GTDB taxonomy): domain Bacteria; phylum Actinomycetota; class Coriobacteriia; order Coriobacteriales; family Coriobacteriaceae; genus Collinsella. Next base: position 4,745 of record USNA01000080.1, read on the forward strand.
GGGATAAACGTTGCGGGCGAAATGAGAGAGCCGTCCTTGTCAATCCAGCGGGTGAGTGCTTCGGCGCCAATAATCTCGCCGGTTTCCATATCGACCTGGGGCTGAAGATAGTACGTGATGCGACCATTTGACAGCGCGTACTGGAATTCGGTCAGCGTGCGGTTGAACACGATTTCGCGCTTGTACTCCTCGGGGCAAAAAATGGCAATGCGCTCCTTAAAGTCGTTTTTTGCGCGCCGATTGGTAAACATGGCCTTTGCCTGTGCATCGATGGTGATCTCCTCATTGGAATCGATGGGGTAAACGCCCATGGACGGCCAAAAACCTACGCCGCCATCATGCCTGGCTACTGCCTCGCGAACGCGGTTGTAGATTTGATGGACGGTGATGTGCTTAAAGGGGATGAGTACGCAAAAGTCATCTTGGCCCCAGTACCCTGCGACGCCCATGCCGGCATTCTCGATGTCCTTGAGGACCGTGCCCACATCGGCAAGTAGGCGGTCGCCTTCGGCCTGTCCATACCATTCGTTAAACAGGCGCATGTGGCCCATGTCGACCGTGGCGATGCACCAGGCGCCGTCGCGCCTTGCCTCGAGAAAAGCGTTGGCGCGCCGCATAAACTCGCTGGGTCGATAGAGGCCCGTGAGCGAGTCGATACGTTCGGCGATGGCGCTTTTGCGCTCAGCCTCGGGTATGGGGAGGCTGTCGTTGGGAACAAGCCCGCCGGCCGTGCGAAGGCGACGGTCGAGTTCGCCTAAAACGGCGGCGGGCGGGTGGGTGGGGGGCGCGCGAAAGGACGGCAAAGC
>USNA01000081.1 GCA_900555955.1 uncultured Collinsella sp.
CCCACGACGGAGCGACACAAAACAACAGCGTACCCGACGCAAAAGGCGCGCCAGGGAATTCATCCCCGGCGCGCCTTTCTTTTGATGTGACAAAGGGACTGCCCCTTTGTCACATTAGGCGAACTGGCTCAAGTAGAGGTCGGCATAAGCGCCCTCGGCAGCCAGCAGCTCCTTGTGCGTACCCTGCTCGATGATGTTGCCATGGTCCATGACCAAGATCAGGTCGGCATCCACGATCGTCGACAGGCGATGCGCGATCACAAAGCTGGTGCGCCCGCGCATGAGCGCGTCCATGGCGCGGCCGATAGCAAGCTCGGTGCGCGTGTCCACGCTTGAGGTCGCCTCGTCCAGGATGAGAATCGCCGGGTTGTTGAGCAGCACGCGCGCAATGGTCAGCAGCTGGCGCTGGCCCTGGCTAATGCTCTCGGCATCGTTGGCCACCCGCGTGTCATAACCCTGCGGCATGGTGCGCACAAAGAAGTCGACCTGCGCGGCGCGCGCGGCCGCCACAATCTCCTCGCGCGTTGCCCCGGGGCAGCCGTAGGCGATGTTCTGTGCAATCGTGCCATCGAACAGCCAGGCGTCCTGCAGCACCATGCCAAACTGCTGCCGCAGCTCGCCGCGGTCCACGCCGTCGAGCGTAATGCGGCCGCCGTCAATCTCGTAAAAGCGCATGAGCAGGTTGATGAGCGTGGTCTTGCCCGCGCCCGTGGTTCCCACCACCGCAATCTTCTGACCCGGCTCGGCGGTAAACGACACGTCGCGCATGAGCGGCTTGTCTGGCGCGTAGCCAAAGCGTACATGCTCAAAAGCGACACGGCCCTCAACGCGACCCGGCAGCCTGGCGGCCTCGCCCGGCTGCGGATCCGCCTCCATCTCGGGTTCATCGAGCAGGTCGAACACGCGCTCCGCACTCGCCAGCGCGCTCTGCAGCGAGTTGAAGGTAAACGACAGCTGCGTCATGGGCTCAGATGCCTCGTAGATAAACTGGAAGAACGCCTGGAACACGCCGACGGTCATGTGGCCGGCAACCAGCATACTGCAGCCCACAATCGCAATCACGATCTGTGCCAGGCGGCCGATAAAGCGCACCGCGGGGCCGACGGCGTTAATCATGAAGTCGGCCTTGGCACTCACGCGTGCCAGCTCGCCCGAGGCCTGGTGTACCTCGGCAGAACTTTGGCGCTCGCGGTTAAACGCGCGAATCACCAGACGGCCCGAGTAGCCTTCCTCAACCGCGCTCGTAATCCTTGACACCCACTCCTGGCGCTCACCGGTTACGTCATGCGTGCGGCGCGAGACCACCTTGGTCACCAACAGCGACAACGCCGTAAAGAACAAAAAGACGAGCGTGAGCGGCACGCTAAACACGAACATCACGCTCACGGCGCCCACCACGGTACCGATCGACACCAGAAGCTGCAGCAAGCCGCGCTGCATGCTCTCGGACATCTTGTCCAAGTCGTTGGTCGCACGGCTGACGACCTCACCGGGACGATGCGCGTCAAAGAAGGCAAGCGGCAGACGGTTGAGCTTTTGTGCGATGCGGTTGCGTAGGAGCAGGTTGAGGCGTTCGGCCACGCTCGACATCAAAAAGCTCTGGAGTGCGTAGAACGAGGCAGCGGCCGTCCAGATCATAAAGTAGATGAAGATGGTCCTGCCGCAGTTCTCCCAGGTGATGTTGAAGGTGGTGTCGTTGGCAAACGCCACCTGAATGTGGCCCCACAGCTCATCGATCACGCGGGCGCTGTATGCCGGCGCGGCGGTGTTAAAGATGGCATAGAACACAATGCTCGCGAACACGATATAGAAGCGCCAGTGGTCGCCGGCAGCCTCGCTCCACAGGCGGCGCACCGTCGCCCAGGTGTCGCGGGGTGTCTCGTCCTCATCCTCGTCGTCAACGTCGCGCATGCGCTCCGCCTCGGCGCGGGCGCGCTCGTCCTCGGCGCGCTCATTTTCCTCATAGAGTGCCTGGCGACGAGCCTCGCGCTCCGCCGCCTTGGCGGCTTCGTCCAGGTCGGGCGTGGCGCCCGTCTCCTCAACTGTCTCTGCATCCGCGGCGCCATCGGCGATGCCCTGCTTCTTGAGCTCCTCGGTCATGCTACTCACCTCCCTTCATCTGCGATTCCGCGATAGCACGGTACACCTCGCAGGTTTCCATGAGCTCGTCGTGCGTGCCTAGGCCCACGACCTCGCCATCCCTGAGCACCACGATCTGGTCGGCATGCAGAATGGTCGAGATACGCTGCGCGATGATGAGCACCGCAGCGTCACGCGTCTCGTCTTGCAACGCATGGCGCAGGGCGGCATCGGTCTTAAAGTCCAGGGCCGAGAAACTGTCATCGAAGATATATAGATCGGCATGCTTCATGAGCGCACGGGCGATGGCCAGACGCTGGCGCTGGCCGCCCGAAAAGTTCGTGCCGCCCTGCGCCACCGGGGTATCGAGCCCCTGCGGCTGATCGAGCACAAAGGTGCTCTGGGCAACCCGGAGCGCATGAAGCATGTCGGCCTCAGTCGCGTCTTCGTTGCCAAAGCGCAGATTGCTTGCTACGGTGCCCGAGAACAGCCATGCCTTTTGCGGCACATAGGCAATGCGCCCGCGAATCTCGTCTTGCGAAAGGTCGTGCAGATCAACGCCGTCCAGGCGAATGGCGCCCTTGGTGGCATCGTGGAAGCGCAGCAGGAGCTTGGCCACCGTCGATTTGCCCGAGCCCGTCGAGCCGACGATCGCGGTCGTCTGACCGCGGCGACAGGTAAAGCTCAGATTGCACAGCGTGTCCTCGTCGGCGTCGTCAAAACGAAACGACATATGATCGAACACGGCGACCGCGTCGGCTCCGTCTGCGGACTCAGGCGCCCCGTCGCCCAGCGTAGCCTTGCCGTCCACGATGCTCGGCTCGATTTCGAGCACCTGCTGCGCACGGTTGAGGCACGCCGCGGCGCGCGGAAGCGTCAGAATCACCATCTGCGCCATCATCACAAAGAAAAGAATCAGGATCGCGTATTCCAACACGGCCGAAATGCTGCCGATTTGCATGGCGTGGACGCCCACGCGGTTGCCGCCCACCCACAGCACCGCCACCTCGGCGATGTTCATCAAAAAGAAGCTGGAGCTGTCGAGGCCCACAAACAGGTGGTTGACCTTGATGGCGTTGGCCGCGTAATCGCTAAACACCTCGTCCAGGCGCTGCTCCTCGTGGCGCTCCTTGTTAAATGCGCGGATGACGCGCACGCCCACGATGTTCTCGCGCAGCACCACGTTCATGCGGTCGATAAAGCTCTGCAGGCGCATAAAAATCGGCGCGGCGTTAGCCACCGTAAAGACCGCCGCCACCAGCACGATCGCAACCACCACGCCCAGCAGCGTGCCCATGGCGGGATCGATGAACCAAGCAAAAATGATGCCTGCCACGGCCAAGAATGGCACCGGCAACACCAGCTGAATCGTCTGAAGGACAGCTTGCTGAATCACGTTGATGTCGTTGAGCGAGCGTGTGATCATCGAACCCGTGCCAAAGCGCTCAAAGTCGCTGGCGGACAGCTCGAGCGACTTGTCGTACACAGCATTGCGGATATCGCAGGCCACGTTGGCGGCCAGGCGCGCCGAAAGATAGCAGCCCAGCACCGTGCCGCCGCTAGCCATGCTGGTCGCAATAAACATGTATAGGCCGTTGCGTAAAATGTAGTCGACATCGCCCGTGGTAATACCGGTGTTGACCATGTTCGCCAGCATCGTGGGAACCAACAGCGTACCGACGTTATCCACCAGCAGCACCAGCAGCGTCACTGCGACAAGCCCTCGATAGGGCTTCAAAAATCTCATTAGCAGTCGCACGGCTCCCCCTCACGTCGATCTTGCATCTGACCTTCAGCTGCCACCTGCCGCTTAAATGTCTCGCACTCGTCACCGAGCACCTGAGAAAATTTGCCGATCAAGCGCATAATCTCGCGTTGCTCACACGGCTCAAGCGCGCCAAAGGCTCGCTGCTCGGCCTTGAGTGCCGGCAGTGCATAACGCTCGGCAAATCGCCTGCCCTCTTCGGTCAGGCTCACAACCTTGTTCTTGCGACTGCCTTCGGCAAACTCCAGCGTGGCGAAACCCCGCGCCGTCAAGGTTTTAATGGCCGAGTTTATGGTCTGTTTGCTATAGAACCATTCGCTTGTCAGACGACTTACAGCAATGCTACCGCCCGCCGTGCTGGTGTCGACGAGCATCCAATAGGCGCAGTCCGAAAGACCGCAGGTGCGCGCGAACGGTCAAGCCCGTTGAGCATCCGGTCGAAATCGACCAGGCTAACTGCATTATTCATCTCTCCCGCCATTCGATAGTCCGAGTTTTGACTAATTTGTTTTTAGATTAGTCCGAGATTTGACCATCGTCAATAAGTTCGTTATATATGGTCGGCTCTACATTGCATATCGACAGAAAAAGACCGCCGGCGCGGGGGCGGCGCCGGCGGGCACGCGAGAATAGCGATGTATTTGCCCGTTAGGCAGCGACGGCCTCGTAGACCGTGGCGCCCGAGAAGCTGTCGTGCAGGCTCTTGCCGCAGATCCACGGCAGTTCGACGACCTCACAGACCGTGTTAACCAGCTCGGAGCAGTCAGTAAAGTGGCCCTTGTCGTTGAGGGCCTCGCAATCCTGAACACGCCAATAGCCATCGGTGTGCGTGATGTAGTACTCGTGATCGTTGATCGACACGAAAGCTCGCGTCTTGGAACGCAGCAGCTTCAGAAATCCTTCGAAGTCAGTCTCGACAACATCTCCAGCCTGGAACATGATAGTTACCTCCTGGCCCAGCGCCACCACAGCGCATTGATAAACGTTGGTACCCCTTTAGTAAAACCTTTATCAATGGATATGCGCCCATGATTTAGGCAAGTGGTAAAAAACCGCAGGGTAGACGGGATAAAACGTTTAACCATCTCATCAGCTTCTCACATTCTTGCCGCAGTTTTATGCAAACCGACTTTTCCGATTGGTAGCCATTGCTGTTTGGGACCCTCTGCGCGATTACAGCCACGGCACGACGGGTAAGAACGGAGCATCTGCAACGTCATCGCTAGGAGAACCCATGGAGACCATCGAAGCGCTCATCCATCGCCGTAGCTGCCGTAACTACAGCGATCGCCCCGTCGAGGCAGAAAAGCTCGCACGCATTATCGAGGCAGGCCAGTATGCACCGAGCGGCATGGGGCGCCAGCCGGTGACGTTTGTCGCCGTTACCGACCCCGCGACCGTCGAGCGCCTCTCGCAGCTCAATGCGCAAGTCATGGGCAGCAACGGCGACCCCTTCTACGGCGCTAAAACCGTTGTAGTGGTGCTCGTCGACCGCAGCGTGCCGACGCACCTCGAAGACGGATCGCTTGCCATGGGCAACCTGCTCAATGCTGCCTATGCGCTGGGTGTTGATTCGTGCTGGATCCATCGCGCCCACGAGGTTTTCGATTCGCCCGAGGGCCTGGAGCTGCTGGCCAGCTGGGGTCTGCCCGCCGACGGAAGCCTGCGCGGCGTC
>USNA01000082.1 GCA_900555955.1 uncultured Collinsella sp.
ACGTCTACCAGCCGCCAAGCTGCGGCTCGGCCTCCACGTCCTCGCGGCGCACATCGGTGTTGCGCGAATGCACGGCATAGAAACGGTCGTCGAAGCCGCGGACCAGCGGGCTTTGCGGCTTCACCAGATAATGCTCGAACACGCCACTCGCCTTTGCCGGCAGGTCGTACTTCTGAATACCGTAATGATGGTAGAGCCCCGCCTGCGCGCCCCAACAAATGTGCAGCGTAGAGTGCACGTGCGTGGTGGACCAATCCATGATCTGGCAGAGCTCGGGCCAGTAGTCGACCTCCTCGAACGGCATCTGCTCCACCGGCGCGCCCGTGATGATCAGACCGTCGTAGTGGATGTCGCGGATGTCGTCGAACGTGCGGTAGAACGTCTCCAGGTGGCCGGCGCTCACGTGCGTGGCCTCGTGCGTCTTGGTGCGCAGCAGGTCCACCTCCACCTGCAGCGGCGTGTTGGAGAGCTTGCGCATGATCTGCGTCTCGGTGGCGATTTTGGTGGGCATGAGGTTGAGGATGAGCACGCGCAGCGGACGGATGTCCTGGTGCAGCGCGCGGTACTCGGTCATGACAAAGATGTTCTCGCTCTCGAGCTGCGCAGCGGCAGGGAGGGCGTCGGGGATGCGAATGGGCATGGATGCTCCTTATGAGTCAGTTGCAGCTATGGTACAACGACCGGCCCCATCCGCGCGAGCACATCGCCCAGCGATGCCGTCAGCGGCCCAAATCACTCCAAAAGTAGAGATTAAGGCATGCCCAAAAATCTATGGCGCTTTAGCCTAGCAAAGTGAAGGCAGGAGGCTACAATGGTTCGACGCGAAAAACTCGACCGAAAGGATACATATATGTACCAGACGCGTAAGATCGGTGTGGTCGGCCAGGGCCACGTAGGAGCACATGTCGCCAACAGCCTGCTCATGCAGGGCATTGCCGATGAGCTGTACCTGTGCGATATCAACGAGGCCAAGGTGACGTCCGAGGTCCAGGACCTGCGCGACTCCCTTTCGTTTGTCCCGTACAACACCAAGATCGTCAACTGCTACGACCACTACGAGGAGCTGGCCTGCTGCGACGTCATCGTCAACGCCGCCGGCAAGGTCGCGCTGGCCGCTGGCAACCGCGACGGCGAGCTGTTCTTTACCACCGACGCCGCCCGCACCTTTGCCAAGCGCATCGTCGACGCCGGCTTTGAGGGTATCTTCGTGAGCATCTCCAACCCCTGCGACGTCGTGTGCACCGAGCTGTGGCACCTGACCGGCTACGATCCCAAGAAGATCATCGGCTCGGGCTGCGGCCTGCCCCCCCCCCGCCTGCGCACCGAGATCTCCAAGAAGGTCGGCGTGAGCCCCAAGTCTATCGACGCCTACATGATCGGCGAGCACGGCTTTAGCCAGCTTGCCGCCTTTAAGGCCGCGACCATCGCCGGTAAGAGCCTCAACGAGCTCCAGGCCGAAAACCCCGACAAGTACGCCTTTGACCACATGGAGGTCGAGGAGCTCGCACGCAAGGGCGGCTACGTAACCTACCAGGGCAAGCAGTGCACCGAGTACGCCGTCGCCAACTCCGCCGCACGCGTCTGCGCTGCCGTTCTGCACAACGAGCACGCCGTACTTTCCGCCTCCACGCTCATGACCGGCCAGTATGGCGAGGAGGGCATCTTCACATCCCTGCCGTGCGTGATCGGCGCCGAGGGCGTCGAGGAGGTCTACACGCTCGACCTGTCCGAGCACGAGCTCGAGGGCTTCCACAAGAGCTGCCAGCACATTCGCGACAACATCGCCCAGCTCGACTGGTGGGACGCCGAGGGCTACGACGCAAAGTAGGCCGTTGGCTGCCGCAACCTTGCAAATCTAAGCGCGATACCAAGCGGGCCGCGCCGGAAATCCCCGGTGCGGCCCGCTTTTTTGACTCACGCAGTGCCCTTGCGAATCGAAGGTGAATACTTTTCCGCGAAGTGAACGAGCAAAAACGAGCCCCCGAAGCATCGACACTTTTCAGACGCCGTTTCCTGCGGTTTCGCCGAGTTTTTCCTGCGGTTTTGGCATCAAAAAGTGTGGGGGCTTCGGGGGTCCAAAATAGGTCGTTCACTTCGCGGAAAAGTATTCAACTTCGTTTTCGCGCAGACACGAATCCAGCCGCCACAACGCAAAACGGGGCCCGCGCGCAGCGCAGACCCCCTCAAAAAAGATAATTCCCGGTACCTAGTACTGCTCGATGCCCATGTAGCGACGAACCTCGGGACTGTGGTCGAATACCTTGCCGCGAGCGGCACGCAGCTCGCAGCTCATGTTGTAGAAGAAGATCGGTTCCAGGTACGAACGCACGCTGGCAGGCACGTCGCCCACGCCGTACTCGAGCGCGTCGAGCACCATGACCGTATCGGTATGCGTGTTGAGGAACGCGAGCGCACGCTCCTCCATGGGGCGGCACTCGCCCGATCCGAGCTGTACAAAGTAGAACACGCCGGGCTCGGTGGCTTCGAACGGGCCGTGGAAGTACTCGCCGGAGTGGATATAGCAGCAGTGCTGCCACTGCATCTCCATGAGCGAGCAGATGGCCATGGCGTAGGTCTGGCTAAAGTTGGGGCCGGACCCCAGAATGTAGAAGAACTTATGCTGCTGGCAGAGCTCGGCAAAGCGATCGCCCAGCTCGGCGTTGACCTTCTCACGGGCAGCGGGCAGCAACGCATCCATCTGCTTGAGGCCCTCGTACATGTCGGCGAGTGCCTCGTAGCCTTCCTGCTGGTCGAGCAGCTCGGCGGCGATCAGAGCGCCGATACCCTGCGGGACCTCGGCCTGCGGGACGCCCTCGCCCCAGGGGTAGACCCAGGTGGTCCACTTGCCGTTATCGATCTTGGAGCCCTCGCAGTCGGTCATGGCCACGACCTCGGCGCCGGCCGCCAGCGCCATCTCGCAGCCGTCGACGACCTCCTGCGTGTTACCGCTGTGGCTGCAGGCAATAACGAGCGACTTCTCGCCAAGACTCTTGGGAGCCATCAGGCAAAACTCGCGTGCCGTGTAGACCGTCGAGGCAAACGTGGTGGCCTCGCGCTTGAGCAGTTCGTTGGCCGGCATCAGGTCGATCATCGAACCGCCGCAGGCGATCCAAAAGACGTTCTCAATCTTGCCCTTGCGCTCGATAATTTCCTGGACCAGATCGTGTGCGTTCACGGTGATGTTCCTCCTTGTGTGGCAGCCTTGAGCAACGGCAGCTCGTACCTGCTGTCGTTCTATGTTGTCCTATTTATAACACGTGCAACAACGCCCGTGAAGTCATCTCGGCAAATTTGTTCTATGTTGTTCTATCTGTGGACGTTAGATGTCGAAGACGTAGCGCGAGCCCACGATCTTTTGGCGTCCGAGCAGTAAGGGCCGCTCGTCCTCATCGGTAAAGTAAGCCTCCATATAGAAGAGCGGCTCGCCGACCGGCACCTCCAGCAGCGGGGCCGCTTGAGCATCGGCAAGCGCAATCTCCACGGTGCAAGGGTCGGACTTGAGCGGCGCGCGACCCGAATGCTCGGCAACGAGCGCAAAGATGGAATTGTCCGTGAGGTCCTTGTCGGCAAGCGTCTGCAGGTAGGGATGGTCGGCGAGCACAAAGGCGTTGTTCTCAAGCATGACAGGGATGCCGTCGGCCGTGCGCACGCGCTCGACCACGATAAGCTCACAGCCGGGCTCCACGCCAAAGAACGCCGCATCCTCGCGCGTCGCCGCGACCACCGTGCGCGACACCAGACGCGCACCCGGCACCATGTCGTTGGCAGCACAACCCTCAGTAAAGCTCTGAACGTCACCCTTCTGGCGAATCTTGCGCTTGAGCTTGGGAGCGCACACAAAGGTACCCCTCCCCTGCTGGCGGCTGAGATACCCCGCGCGCGACAGCTCCTCGATGGCACGGCGCACGGTGATGCGCCCCACGCCGTAGGACTTCGCGAGCTCCATCTCGGAAGGAATGCGCGAGCCGACTGCGTACACGCCGCGCGCAATCTCGCCCTTTAGGTCGTCCATGACCTGCTGGTACAGCGGCACGGCGGACACCTCGGCGCGCTCGGAACGTTCGGTCTTGCTATCGGTTGCCATCGTTATGCCCCATCCCGCGCATGCTCGGACTCAAACTCTTCAATCGCCGCCATAAACTGCTCGCCAAAGGCGTCGGCCTTTTTCTCGCCAATGCCGTTGACCTGGATCAGCTCGTCGCGTGTCTGTGGGCGCAGGCGGCACAGGCCGCGCAGGGCCTTGTCGGAAAAGACCATGTACGGCGCCATCTCCAGCTCGGTCGAAATCTCCTTGCGCAGGGCACGCAGGCGCTCGAACAGCTCGGCATCGTCGCCAACGCGCGGGCGCTGATCCAGCTCGGCCTCCTCGCGCAGCAGATCCACCGCACGGCGGGCGCGGGCCGAGGCCTTGCGCTTGGACGCGCGACGCTTAACGGTAAAGGCGAACGCCTCGTCCTCGACCTCGCTGGCACGCGGACCCAGCCCCACGACCGGATACCGCCCCTGCGAGGCGGCCAGGTAGCCGCGGCCGCACAGCTGGCCGATGATGTCCTTGATGCGCCCGACTGATTCGCTCGACAGCTCACCGTATCCGCGGTCCTCGTCCAGATGCATCTGGCGAATGCGCTCGGTGTTGCCGCCGTGAAGCACATCGGCGATGAGCGACTTGCCAAAGCGCATGGGTCGCGTGGCCACATAGCGCACGGCAGCGCGGGCCATATCGGTGACATCCTCGACCTCGAACTGCGTGCCCTCGGCGTCGTCCGTGGCGGTGGCACCCGCACCAGCCGCGGCATGCTCGGCCGCGGTCTCGTCGCCAAAGTAGCGCAGCATGTATTCGCGCAGGCAGCCGGTGGTATTGCAGTAGCCCTCCATCTGGCTGAGCAGACGATATCGATTCTGGAGCGCCCACGCGCGCTGCTCGTCGTCGAGTGCCTCGTCGGCCACATCGCCGCGGTCAATCAAAAAGCGACGCATGCGAAAATCGCTGCCGTTCCAGAGCAGATGGCAGCTGGCCGGATCGCCATCGCGGCCGGCGCGGCCCGCCTCCTGGTAGTAGGCCTCGATGCTCTCGGGCACGTTGTTGTGAATCACGTAGCGCACGTTGGGCTTGTCGATGCCCATGCCAAAGGCGTTGGTGGCAACCATCACCTGAATGTCGTCATCGATAAAGGCGCGCTGACTCTGGCGGCGGGCGTCGTTGCCCATGCCGGCATGGTAGCGGCCAACGCGAATGCCGCTGGGACCCAGCGCCTCGGCAAGCTCCGCGGCCAGCGCGTCGACCGTCTTGCGGGTCGAGCAATACACGATGCCGCTCTCGCCCGAATGCGCGATCACGTAGTCGCGCACCCACGCGGTCTTGGCCTTGTCGCCCATCTCCTCGCAACCAAAGTAGAGGTTCTTGCGATCAAAACCCGTCACCACGGTCGCCGGGTTATGCAGGCCGAGCATTTGCTGGATATCGGCGCGCACGCGCTCGGTCGCCGTGGCGG
>USNA01000083.1 GCA_900555955.1 uncultured Collinsella sp.
ACGAGCGGGGGCTCCTGCCTTTTCAGTGCCCTCGGATTGGGTCATAGTGTCTGTCCGTTCTCTGCCCGCGACGTTTCTGTTGTTGGTGCAAAGGTGTGAGGTTACTTTGCGCCAAAAGGGGAAGTTGCGGTGGAATAGTTCCTGTTTGGCCGTCTTGAGGGGTTAAACAGGAACTATTCCACCGCAACTTATCGATGGCATGTTTGGTTCGTGCCTGTTGATGGCCTGGGCATCGGGGAGGGTCTGCTCCGTTATAATCGCCTAGGACATTAAATGGAAACGGGACGGGAGCCATACATGCGCCAGGGTTTCGACAACGCGAAGTATATCGAGCTGCAGGCTGCTCACATTAAGGAGCGCATCTCGCAGTTTGGCGGTAAGCTCTATTTGGAGTTTGGCGGCAAGCTGTTTGACGACTATCATGCGAGCCGTGTGCTACCGGGTTTTGAACCGGACAGCAAGTTCCGCATGCTCAAGAGCATTGCCGATGATGTTGAGGTCATCATCGCAATCAATGCAAACCATATCGAGAAGAACAAGGCCCGTGGCGACCTGGGCATTACCTATGACGAGGACGTTTTGCGCCTGGTCGACCTGTTCCGCGGCAACGGTTTTGCTGTCGCGGCCGTGGTTATCACGCAGTATGCCGGTCAGCCCGCTGCCGACGTCTTCCGTAATCGTCTGAATGCACTCGGCATTCCCGCCAAGCTGCACTATCCCATTGAGGGCTATCCGCACGACGTCGATCTGATCGTTTCTGACGAAGGCTACGGCAAGAACGAGTTCGTCGAGACCACGCGTCCGCTCGTTGTCGTGACGGCGCCCGGCCCTGGCTCGGGCAAACTCGCCACTTGCCTCTCGCAGCTGTACCACGAGCATAAGCACGGCACCGCCGCCGGTTATGCCAAGTTTGAGACCTTCCCGGTCTGGAATCTTCCTCTGACGCATCCGGTCAATATTGCCTACGAGGCCGCCACGGCGGACCTCGACGATGCCAATATCATCGATTCCTTCCACCTTGAGGCCTACAACAAGACCACGGTCAACTACAACCGAGACGTCGAGGCTTTCCCGGTGGTTCGTGCCCTGATGGAAAAGATTCTGGGGGAGAGCCCCTACCAGAGCCCCACTGACATGGGTGTAAATATGGTCGGCTTTGCCATCACCGATGACGATGCCTGTCGCGATGCCTCCAAGATGGAGATCGTCCGCCGCTACTTTGCTGCGGTCGAGGCCGTACGCCGCACCGGTGTAGGCGATGAGCAGGTTGATCGTCTCAAGATCATTATGAAGAAGGCCGGTATCGACAAGAATTACTCGCCGGCGCGCTCGGCCGCCCTTACCAGGGAGCAGCTGACGGGCAGTCCCGTGGGCGCCATGGTCATGCCGGACGGTTCCGTGGTGACCGGTAAGACCTCAACGCGTTTGGGCGCTGCGAGTTCGCTGATCATGAATGCCCTCAAGCATGTCTCGGGCGTCGACCTTGAGCTCGAGGTCATCAGCGACGAGGCGATCGAGCCCATCAGCAAGCTCAAGACGCATTTCCTGGGCAGCAAAAACCCGCGCCTCCACACCGACGAGACGCTTATGGCGCTGTCGATCACCTCGGCTACGAGCGAGACGGCCGCTCGTGTCCTTTCGGGCTTGGAGCAGCTGCGCGGTTGCGATGCCTTCTTTAGCGTGATTATCTCGCCGACGGACGAGACGGTGTTGCGCAAACTGGGCATCAACGTGTGCTGCGAGCCCAAGTTTGAGCGTCGTGGTTTCTTCCATCGCTAAGTTTGAAGCACTGCGTTAATTGCATCGCATTTTGGCCGTATCGGGTTAGCGCCCGGTACGGCTTTTTGATCAATAAAGCGTCAATTTGGGCGAAAAATAGCCGTTTACCTGCCTAAAAACAATTTGCGCGGTATACAATAATCGTAACTGTTTCATCCTTAGCGGGATGCCGCATGATGGATATTACCTGCCATCGTGAGGTGTGTCGGTCGTGCACGGCGCGCTGGATGCTCGTGCTCGGTTAGAGGAGGCTGCCATGGCGGGCAAGGGTCGTGCGAGTGTCAACGATATGAAGCGTGTCGAAGTGCTGGTGTTGATGGAGATTGCCCAGCAATCCGAAAGTGGCGGGACATATGGCTTCTCGCGCAAAACGCTTGCGGAGCACGTTGGGGTGTCTCCGTATCGAGCCCGCGCCGCAATTGAGCGCTTGGATTCTGACGGTTTGATCGAGGTCGTTTCGCGTTATAGCGAGGATGGCGGCCAGCTTGCAAATGGTATTTGCCTTACCGAGCGCGGCGGGTGGTATCTGAAAGGCATCCGCGCGGGTATGCTCGTTCGGGATATGCTCAGGGACGAGCTTGCCGATCGGTAGCGATCTGCCGCCTAAGTTGTTGTTACGCCGCTCGGGTCCCGGGCGGCGTTTTGTTTCGAGATGGAGAAATGCAAGCACTTTGGTGAAAAATGGCGAACTGCTTCTTTCTCGAGTATTACAATGAAGACCCGTAAGATGTGTATGGACAACTTCTACGGGAAGCGCAGGTAATTCAATATGACTAAGCATGTGTTTGTGACCGGCGGCGTGGTTTCGTCTTTGGGCAAGGGCATTACCGCGGCATCGCTGGGCCGTTTGCTCAAGTCGCGCGGCTACAAGGTGACGATGCAAAAGGCCGACCCGTATCTGAACGTCGACCCCGGCACCATGAGCCCGTTCCAGCATGGCGAGGTTTTTGTGACTGAGGACGGCTACGAGTCCGATTTGGACCTGGGCCACTACGAGCGCTTTATTGACGAGAACCTGACCCGCGATTCTAACTTTACGACGGGCGCCATTTACAAGAGCCTGATCGCCCGCGAGCGTCGCGGTGACTTTTTGGGCGGTACCGTCCAGGTGATCCCGCACGTCACCAATGCCATCAAGGACAAATTCCGCCGCATTGAGGAGCAGACTGGCTCCGACGTTGTCATTACCGAGCTGGGCGGTACGATCGGCGACATCGAGTCGCAGCCGTTTGTGGAGGCTATCCGCCAGTACCGCAAGGAGGCCGGTCCCGAGAACGTCTGCTACATCCACGTATCGCTCGTTCCCTATATCGCCGCCGCTCACGAGGTTAAGACCAAGCCCACGCAGCACTCCGTCAAGGAGCTGCGCAGCTTTGGCATCCAGCCCGACATCATTGTGCTGCGCTCCGACCACCATATTGACGACGCTATCCGCGGCAAGATCGCAAGCTTCTGCGACGTCGACACCGACTGCGTCTTTACCAACGAGGATTGCGCGAGCATTTACGACGTGCCGCAGCTGCTCGCCGAGCAGGACTTTGACCTGCGCATTTGCGAGCGCCTTGGCCTCGATCCGCGCGAGCGCGATATGAGCGAATGGAATGAGTTTCTGCGCAAGCAAAACCATGCCAACCATCACGCCGATAAAGTTAAGATTGCCGTCGTGGGAAAGTACACCCAGCTTCCTGATGCGTATCTGTCGGTTATCGAGGCCCTGCATCACGCGGGCGTTTTCTACGATCGTCACGTAGATGTGCAGTTGATCGATGGTGAGAGCCTTGATGCCGAAAACGTCAATGAGGTTCTGGGCGACGCATCGGGCATCCTGGTTCCCGGCGGCTTTGGTAAGCGCGCTCTGGAGGGCAAGATTCTTGCTGCCGAGTTTGCTCGCGAGCACAAGATTCCGTATCTGGGCATTTGCCTGGGTATGCAGGTCGCCGTGTGCGAGTTCGCCCGCAACGTTGTCGGCCTTGCCGGTGCCAGCTCCTCCGAGTTTGATCCGGACGGTCCGTTTAGCGTCATCGACCTGATGAGCTCGCAGGAGGACGTGACCGAGAAGGGCGGCACCATGCGCCTGGGCGCCTATCCGTGCAAGCTCGCTGCCGATACTCTCGCGCGTGAGGCGTATGGCGAGGAACTTGTCTACGAGCGCCACCGTCACCGTTTTGAGTTCAACAATGCCTTCCGCGATCAGCTCGAGGACGCCGGTCTTGTCATCTCGGGTCTTTCGCCTGATGAGCGTCTGGTCGAGATGGTCGAGCTGCCGCGCGACGTGCATCCGTGGTACGTGGCCACCCAGGCTCACCCCGAGTTTAAGAGCCGCCCCACCAATCCTCAGCCGCTGTTCCGCGAGTTCGTGCGTGCCTCGATTGGCCAGCATGAGGGCGTCGATCGCCTACAGGTGACGCCCATGAATCGTGCGACGGACTAAGGTTGCCGGCGAACCGGGAACATATCGGAGAAGCTCCTTCGCCGCTCGCTGTGGCGGCGGGGGAGTTTCTTGATTACCTTGCAGTCGAGCGGGGCTTGGCGCGTAACACGATTGCCGCCTATCGCCGAGACCTGACGACCTACTGTGCCTATCTGGAGCGGACGGGCATTGCGTCCTTTGAGGACGTGAGTCGGCGGGTCATTGAGGACTTTATCGCCGATCGGCGCGATGGGGGCTATTCCGATGCCTCGGTGGAGCGCGCGCTCGCTGCCGTCAAAGGCCTGCATGCCTTTTTGGTGCGCGATGGGGCCGTGACCCAAAATCCTACGGCGGCGTTGCGTTTGCCAAAAAAGGCCGAGCGCCTGCCGGAGTGCCTTTCGGTGGAGGATGTTTCGGCATTGCTCGACCAGGATTTTCCGGATGGCGAGATGGGCCTGCGCGATCGCGCTATCTTGGAAGTGCTGTATGGGTGCGGCCTGCGCGTGAGCGAGCTGGTGGGGCTCGATGTGAGTGATGTCCATGTCGATGACGGCTTTGTGCTGGTTCGCGGCAAGGGCTCCAAGGAGCGTCTGGCCCCTTTGGTGGGAAGCGCGGCGCGTGCCCTGACGCACTATATATGTGATGGGCGCCGACTTCTGGCGGCTCATGCTCGTGGGACAGAGACGCCGGCGGTCTTTTTAAACAAGAACGGCGGGCGTCTTTCGCGTCAGGGTGTTCACGCCATATGCGAGCGCTATGGGCGCCAGGTGGGGTTGGTGGGACTCCATCCGCACACGTTGCGCCACTCCTTTGCCACCCATATGCTCGCGGGCGGCGCGGACCTTCGCGTGCTGCAGGAGATCTTGGGACACGCCGATATATCGACGACGCAGGTCTACACGCATGTCGATCGTACGCAGCTGACCGAGGTTTACCTGGCGGTCCACCCGCTGGCACATCGCTAGTACGCTGCTGAGCTGCGATTACATGCTATCCGAGGACGGACCCCCGATTGCTGGAACGTGCTGTTGCGCACGTTTTGGCATGGGTGGCAAGCGGGGGGTCCGTCCCATTTTGCGCCACCGGCCAATGGCGCGGCGGGGTGCACATGCCGCGCGTGGGAGAGTTTGGGGGCGATGTGAACGGGATGTAAAGGGACATAAAAATCGCCTCAAGGTCAACTTGAAGGTTGAGGTTGAAAGACGGGGTGCTACAGGTGGCATCCCGCCTTTGCGTTAAACACAACATATTGTG
>USNA01000084.1 GCA_900555955.1 uncultured Collinsella sp.
CGCAGATCCCTCCATGTTGGCCTGGATCGTAAACACAGTGCCGCTAAAGTCGTCGCGGCAGGGATCGACCGGCTCACTGGTGAGCGTGTCGGTGTAGGCGCGCGGCGTCGGGGCCAGGCGCAGGAACTCCTTAAGGAAGGGCTCCACGCCAAAGTTGGTGAGCGCCGAGCCAAAGAACGCCGGGCTCAGCTTGCCGCAGGCCACGGCATCCAAGTCGAGCTCGTCGCCGGCGCCATCGAGCAGCTCGATGTCGTCCATCAGGTTCTTATGGTTTTCCTCGCCGATGAGCTCATCCATGGAAGGATCGCCCAGCTCGGCCTCGACCTCGGCGACCTTCTTGGTGGCGTTGGCGTGGCCGTCGCCCTCAAAGGCAATGACGCGACGGGTCTGACGATCGAACACGCCGCGGAAGTTGCGGCCGCTGCCGATCGGCCAGTTCATGGGATACGTATTGATGCCCAGGACGTTCTCGATCTCTTCCATGAGCTCAAACGGATCGCGAGCCTCGTGGTCGAGCTTGTTCACAAAGGTGAAGATGGGAATGTGGCGCAGCGTACAGACCTTAAAGAGCTTTTTGGTCTGGGCCTCGACGCCCTTGGCGCCGTCGATGACCATGACAGCGGCGTCGGCGGCCATAAGGGTACGGTAGGTATCCTCCGAGAAGTCCTGGTGTCCGGGGGTATCGAGGATGTTGACGCAGGCGCCGTTATAGGTGAACTGCAGCACCGAGGAGGTAACGGAGATACCGCGCTCCTTCTCGATGTCCATCCAGTCCGAGACGGCATGCTTGGCCGAGCTCTTGCCCTTGACCGAGCCGGCGGTCTGGATACTGCCGGTATAGAGCAGCAGCTTCTCGGTAAGCGTGGTCTTACCGGCGTCCGGGTGGCTGATGATCGCGAATGTGCGGCGCGACGAGATTTCATCCGACAGGCTTGCCATGCGGATCCTTTCTTGCATTGAGTGCATTACGTCGATGTAACCGCACTATTGTAGCCGCGAAATTCCGTTTTAGAGCGCCTATCAGGACAAATTCATCAGTTGGGGCCTAGGGTAGCAGTCGATGGCGACACTCCGCAGCAGTTTGTCTCGATCTGTAACATCTAGACGGTTTTTGAACCTCTACCTGTTACAGATTTAGACAAACAGGTGGGCGTCCCAGAAAGATCTTAATCTGTAACATCTAGCCACTCAAAACGGGTCAATCTGTTACAGATTGAGATATAAGGATAGACGGGTGACCAACGTCTCGATCTGTAACATCTAGCAGCCAAAATCTTCTCCAGTTGTTACAGATTTAGACAACCAGGTGGGGCCCGCCAGCAAAATCTCAATCTGTAACAGGTAGCCGTCCAAATCGGTTCCAGATGTTACAGATTGAGATGAATGAACGAGCGGACAATCCGTATTTACCTCTTGCGTAACTGTGCATAGTGTATATATACTGTGCTTACCGGTTATATACACGTGTAGCCAAACAGCTAAGGAGCCGCTGTGGACATCATCCTATCCAATTCAAGCGATAAGCCCATCTACGGACAGATATCCTCGCAGGTCAAAGCTCAAATCCTTTCGGGCACACTCACTGCGGGAGCCAAACTCCCCAGCATCCGTGCGCTCGCGAGCGATCTTGGCGTGAGCGTCATCACCACCAAGCGCGCCTACGCCGACCTGGAGCAGCTTGGCTTTATCTGCACCGTGCAGGGCAAGGGCTGTTTTGTCGCCGAGGGCAACCAGGAGCTTTTGCGCGAAAACCAACTCTGCCATATCGAAGAGCTACTTGCGAAAGCGGCAAGCCAAGCCGAAGCCTTGGGCGTCACGCGCGACAAACTGCACGAGATGCTCGACCTTGTAGCCCCCGAAACCATGCAGTAGTCATCTGCAAGAAAGGCTATACCATGCAAAACTTGCTTGAACTCAAAGGCATCTCACGCACTGTAAGCGACCGCTTTTCACTGCGTGATGTCACGCTTGCCGTGGAGCCTGGCCAGATCGTTGGCTTTGTTGGTGCCAACGGTGCTGGCAAAACAACGACGATTCGAGCCGTTCTCGGGCTTATAAAGCTCGACGCCGGCGAAGTGCGCCTGTTTGGGCAGCGCTGCGGCGCCGACGCGCCCGATGAGTTGCAACGCCACCTGCACTCCCGCGTCGGCCTTGTCCTGGACACGTGCCCCTTCCCTTCCACGCTCAAGGTTACCGAAGTTGAGGCACTCGTAAGCCCGGCATACCCCACCTGGAGCCACGACACCTTCGCTAGCCTCATCAACCGATTTGGCTTGGATCCCAAGGCAAAGGTCAAGGACCTCTCCCGCGGCATGGGCATGAAACTGCAGCTTGCCTGTGCACTCAGCCACAATGCCAAGCTGCTCGTTTTGGACGAAGCCACCGCGGGCCTCGATCCCATGGCACGCGAGGAACTGCTCGACGAGCTGCTTGCCTTTGTCGCCGACGGCCAGCGCAGCGTGCTGCTCTCGAGCCACATTACGTCCGACCTCGATCGCACCGCCGACCGCGTCATCTGCATCGATAACGGCTCGATTGTGTTTGACCTGCCGCGCGAGGACATTACCGACCGCGCCGGCATCGCCCACTGCACCCAAGCGCAGGCCGCCGAGCTTATGGCTTGCGTCGAAGGCGCCCGTGCCGTCCACCACGCCTATAGCGTGGACGTGCTCGTGCCCAACCGTCGCGAAACGCTCGAGGCCTTCCCCGAGATTCCCTGCGATCGGGCAACCATTGACGACTATCTACGCCTCACGCTGAAAGGGGCTTCGAAATGAAACGCGCCTTTATGTCCGAGACCGCCATCATGCGCTCGTTTCTCCCGAGCATCGCGGGCGTCGGCCTGTTTATATTCGTCGTATTGACCCTTGCCAACGCGACAGACGGCGATTCCGGCATGAGCGCCGGCGCCTGTGCGGTCAGCGCAATGTCGCCCATCATAATCATGAACTCGCTAGCTGGCTACGATAACCAAAACGGCTGGGAGCGTTATCGAGCAACGCTGCCTCTCTCGCGTAAAGACATCATCTGCGCACGCTACCTGAGCATCATTGTCTTCTCGGTCGTCATGGCATGCGCGGCTACGCTTCTGAACATCCTCGCCCTTCCGCTCTTCGACCCCATGGGCATCCCTTCGACATGCCAGACGGTCTTTGAAATCGCAACCGCCTCGGCGGCATCGATGCTCATCTCCCTCATGACGGTATTCTTGGCACAGCCGCTGTTCTTTCGCTTTGGGCACATGGAGGCGCTGCGCCTATCCCTTGGCTTGTTTGCCCTGTTTGGCTGCGGCACCATGGCCACGTTGAGCTCCTCCAACCCCATCAGCAACTGGCTCATGTCGATTGCCGGAGCAAATCCCGATCCTGCCGTTCTGGGCTGCCTGTGTGCAGGAATTGCCGTGCTGGCCCTCGCGCTATGCGCAATCAGCTGCACCGTCAGCACCAAGGTTTATCGAGTACGCGACCTGTAGCCACGCGAGTCTCAATCCGCGAAGGACGCGATCGCCGCCCCTCCCTGCAAATCCGTGGCAAACGGCATGTCCCCGGCGTACGCCACCGTACTACTTGCGCAGCGGCTTGGGCAGTGGAATGCCGGCGGCGATAACGGCGGCGATGATCATGCAGACGATACCCTTGAGCGGGAAGCACATGAGCAGCAGGCCCACGACCATGACGGGCTGGCGCATGACGGCGCCCATCGTCGATGCCGTGCAGACGGCGACGCAAAAGACCGGATCGGCGCCGGTGATGATGGCAAGGCCGTAGCCCAGGCTTACGCCCGAGAAGATAACCGGGAAGAAGTGGCCGCCGCGCCAACCAAGGTTGATGAGGGCGGGGGTCAGCATGGCCTTAACAAGACCGGTCGCGATAAGCACACCGGCGGGAATGGTCAGATAGGTTTCCATGAGCACATCGGCCTGGGTCTCGCCGGCAAACATGGTGTAGGGCAGGACCGTGCCGCAGATAGCGAGCGCCAGACCGGCTAGCATGGCCTTGACGACAGGACGCTCCCCTATTGCATGAGACAGCGCCTCGCTCGCATGCTCGGAGACAAAGTACAGCCAACCGCATACGGTGCCAACCAACGCCAGCGGAATGAGCCAGACAAGTTCCAGATTGCCCACCTCGGCGGACTCGAACCTGGGCATGCCCATGCCGCCGCCCACAAGCTGGCCAAGCAGCAGGTAGGTGCCCAGGCCGCCGGCAATCGCGATGCCGTAAACCACGGTCTTTTGCGCCTTGGGCAGCTTGATGGTGATCTCGCCGGACACGGACTCATCATCGGCGTCTTCGCCCTGGCCGTCGGCGCTACCGGCAAGCGGCGCCACAAAGCCAAAGACGGGCGCGGTAAAGAGCGCCGTCAGGGCAGCCTGGGTGCCCAGCAGCGTAAGCTCCCTAAACTCGGCGCCAAAGTGACGCATGCGGTCGCCGACCCAGCTGCACAGACCCGCGATAACGCCGGTCAGGCCGGCCTCCGGTCCAATACTTCCGCCAAACAGCAGCGGCAGCAATGCCGCGAGCGAAAGCTTGCCCAGGTTGTCGTACGGGTAGCGCCCGTCTTGCTTAACCTTAGCCATCACCTGGTTGAGGTCATCGGTCTTGGCGCCCGTCATCTTTTCGAACAGACCGATTAACAGGCCGCCCAGCAGGCAGACAAAAAACGGGTACGGCAGAAAGCCAAACGGGCCGCTGGCAAGCTCGGGCGAAGCGACGCCCAGCGCGCTCGGAATCTCGGTCCATAGATAGTCGATACCATGCTCCATCGCAAAAAAGAACAGCCAGACCGCGGCACCTGCGAACGCACCGGTCACGGCAACGCTAACTAAAAACAGCACGCGGTTTGTGGGTTTGGCAAGGTTATCCATCGGGTCCTCCCGCGGTCAAAGTCGACATAGTTACGTTTTATTGTAGAGCGAGCGTTGCCCGAACGAGCCAACCATCTGCGCTGCAAACGGCACCATTGGGAGCCATAGTGGGGCAGGCTCAAGACTTATCCGTTGATAATCGAGGCAATCTCGCGCAAATCGTCGGCAAAGTAGATGCCTTGCTGGCGCCTCGGGCTCGAAAGCCCCTTATCAATCATGTGTCCGAGCAGCGCCTTAAGGTCGTTGTAGTAACCGTCCAGGTTATACAGGATGCACGGAGCACTCAGGTGCCCCAACGACACAGCGGACATGACCTCGGCAATCTCCTCGAGCGTGCCCGTCCCACCGGGAAAGGCGATGAACGCATCGCCGAGCTCAATCATCTTGGCCTTGCGCTCCGCCATATCGCTCGTCACGATAAGGTCATCGATACCGTCATGTTGAAACTCGGCCTCGATAAAAAAGCTCGGCTCCACACCCGTCACATGACCGCCAGCATCGAGTACGCTATCGGCGAGGCGACCCCACAGGCCATGGACGATC
>USNA01000085.1 GCA_900555955.1 uncultured Collinsella sp.
ACAAACGGGTGGTAGTCGTACCGGCTACCACCCGTTTTTGCTGGACATATGTTGCGCAAATGACCTTGCTACAGCCTTCCGTGGGCTTGCCCGATTTTTGGGCTGGCTCGGGCTTTGAAGACAAGTTATTGCAGGCCTAGGGCGATTTCTCGCTCAATGCGGGCCAGCACACTGTGACCTATTTGCCAAACGACGAGACGACCGCTACGGTCTACCCATCGCCACCTACGAGATGGAAGCCGAAAAGTACATCTACCGCGTGTACAAGTACGAGCTGTAGGGCCGCGCTTAGGTTTGACCAATGGAGTATGAAAACACGCCGTTCGCCGATGCCCCCTCCGCGAGTGGCAGCCATATGGTTTGATATCAGAAACATATAGTTGTCGCCAGCCTGCTGGCGACCTTCCCCCTGATATCGGAGGTTCCAGGTATGTTTCGCGCTCCGTTAAGCAACTATCGGCTGGGCTAACATGGGTCGCCGTACTATTTCGATAACCCTTGCAGTGGTCTGCCTGGCTGTGCTCCTGGGCGCTACAGGGCTGTTTGCTATAAGCCGAGAAACGTCCTATATGCAGGAATGCGCTTCCGAAGGGTTTGCCATTGACGGTTACTATCGGGACGACAAGACGAGTCTGGAAACCCTGGCCTTTCTTGAAGAGGATAACCATCGGTGGCAACTGGTCGACAAAGACGACAGCTGCGTTGACGGGCAGTTTAAGCGTACGGACGATCCCAATATCTTGGTATTAAAGAAGGAAAACGGCGAAGAGTTCGGCACGGTTCACGTTGCATATATATCGCGCCGACGCAATCAAGGGCAGATTTACCTAATTAGAAATACTAAGGTGACCCGATTTTATCTTGTGAGCACCGATCCGGCGTTTACGGTGGAGTCTGGCGAGGTCGATGCGGACGTCTGATTCACGGCAATAAAGCAGCGAGCGGGGCGCGAGTGTGAGCTGCACCCCGTTATTTGCCCGTGTCCGTATCGCGTTTGCGCCTCGTCGTAACTTGTGTCTGTGCGAGCATTCATCCCGCGCCGGCATCACTTCACATCGAACTCCACGCGATCGAGTTCGGGCACGTTAAGGTCGATGAGCTTGCGCGCGACGTGGCGGTCGCGTGCCCCGAGCGCCTCGCTTGTCGTCACGTGGGCGACAACCTCGCGCTCGACGATGCCCTCTTCCTCGCCCTCGGCAGCTGAGGTCTCGACGGCGACGGTGTAATCCTTAAAGCCCGGCAGCACCGCGGCAAGTTCGCGCGTAGTTTCGGTGACACCGTAGCCGTCCTGCACGCCGGTCTGCGCCGAGCCAATAGACCCCGCCGTCATAACGATGCAGGGGATGGCAAAGACTACCGTACCCACAATGATGCGGCGGCGCACCTTGCGCGATAGCTCGTCGACCTCGGCATCTTCTTCGGCGGTTACAATGCCGTCGCCGTTGAGGTCGCGCTTGAGCGGCACGCGCAAGATGAGTAATACGGCTTCGGCCGCGAGTGCGATAAAGACCACGTTGATGCCAAACTCGTAAAGCGCCGAGAGAAACAGCGACCCGCTTGCGATGGCGATGCCATAGCCCGCCGCGCACAGAGGCGGCATGAGCGCGGTCGCCACGGCCACGCCGGCGATGAGCGTGGCGGGTTCCTGGTCGCGCGAGTTGCCCAGCCCGCCTGCAAAGCCGCCTGCGAGTGCGACGGTAAGGTCCCAGACGGTGGGTGTCGAGTTGTCGATGATGGCGGCCGTGGTGGTGCCAAGGGGCGAGAGCTTAAAGTACAGCGTGGACGTGACCAGGCAAAAGGCCATCTGCAGCGCAAGGCTGGCGACGGCTTCGACGGTAATCTCGCGGTCGAGCGTGGCGATGCCGTATGCCATGGCAAGGACCGAGCCCATGAGCGGGCAGATGAGCATGGCGCCCACGATGGCGATGTCCGAATCGATATCGAGGCCGATGCTCGCGATCAGCATGGCGATGATGAGGATGCATAGGTGGGAGCCAGTCAGACGCGCCCCGTTTACAAAACGCTTGCGGATCACGTGATAGGGCGCGCGTCCCTCGCGAATGTTGAACGCGCGCTTTAAAAAGCGACCAGCCTGCTCGGCAGCCTCACTATGGGCAGGGCGGATGCCGTGACGCCGGTGATGGCGTTCGCGTAGTCGCTTGAGTTGTTGTCTATCGAGTTCCATGTTCACCTCGTTCCAGCGCGGTCCGCGTATCCCGCCCGTCGCCCTTACTCTACACCGTGGCGGGCGGGGTGTCTGTTGGATGCGGAATCCGATAGGGCGGATGACGCGGGAGCAAATGCAAATCATAGGCTCAATTCGATCCTGCAAGAATACGGTGCACCAGTTCCTACATATGTGACGAAATTGTGAAGCACGAGAGCGCGAATTTCAAAAAATACGCTGGTCGCCAATGTTGCGCAACAGAATTCAAAAATCGACAGCTACCGTTTGATACGTATGGATACATCCGTGTCAAAGGGAGAAAGCCATGGCAAACTACAGTCCACAACACTTTGAGCCTCGGGCCAAGGCCGTCAACGTCAAGGGCGTTGCCAACCGCGCCGTCGCAACCGTTTTGACGGCGGGCCTCATCGCTCAGCCGCTCATGTCGCCGCTGGCGGCAATCGCCGCACCGTCAACCGATAACGGCGATTCTGTTCAGGGGGGGGGTAGTTCTGTAGAGAACACCGTTGCCGCCGGTAACCAAGCGGTCGTAAAGACGGCTGCCCAGCTGGCCGAGGAGTCGGCAAAGCAGCTCAAGGACGCTCAGGCCGCCTACGATGCCGCCCAGAAGAAGGCCGACGCGGCGGGCCAGTCTCAAAAGCAGGCGCAGCAGCAAAAGAATCAGGCCTCGCAGGCTGTGAGCGACAACGAAATCGAGCAGAACGCAGCAGAAGTCGCCGCGCTCCAGGAGAAGATTGACGAGCTCAAAGCCGCCGTCGAAAAGACCGAGCAGCAGCAGAAGAAGCTGGGCGACCTGAACGATCAGCTCGATCAAGCCAACAAGAGTGTCGAGGATAAGACCCAGGCGCTCAAGGACGCCAAGGCAAAGCAGGATGAGGCCAAGAAGGCCCTCGATGATGCCCAAGCCAAGCTCGAGGCCATGGGTATGGACGAGTACGAGGCCGCCAAGAAGGCCGTCGAGGACGCGCAGACAAAGCTCGATGACGCCAATAAGGCCGTTACTACTGCACAGGCCAATCTGGACCAGGCCAAGGCTGCCGAGGCCAGCGCCCAGCAGGAAAAGCAGAATACCGAGGCAGCTTTGACGACTGCCCAGGCCAAGAAGCAGGAGACTGCCGCTGCCCTCGCAGCTGCGACCACCGCGCGCGATAACGCCCAGCAGAAGTTCAACCAGGCGCAGGCCGCGCTCGATGCTGCCGTCTCGGGTACGGGTGTTGACCTGAGTGCGCTTGAGGCCGCCAAGATCGCTGCTGCTGGTGAGCTCAAGACCGCGCAGACGGAGCTCAATGCCGCGACGGATGCCGACGCCACCGCACAGACAAATCTGCAGGCCGCCCAGGCTGCCGTCGCTGCCGCGCAGGAGAAGGCCAACGCCGCCAACGCTGCTGTGGCATCTGCCCAGTCTGCATACGATGCGGCAAACAAGGAGTACAAGGACGCGGCCAGTAAGCGTGACGCCGCCAAGGCCGCATACGAGAAGGCACAGCAGACCGAAGCAGACAAGAAGACCGCGTACGATAAGCTTGTCGAAGTTCGCAAGCAGAAGCGCAGCGAGTGGGAGGCAGCCTGCGCCGCTTCGAACGCCGCGGAAAAGGCTTATGACGCTGCTAATGCCCAGGTTGAGGCTCTTGAGCAGCAGATTGCAGACCTAAAGTCCAACATGACCGTTGACCAGGAAGTCATCAGTCAGGGTATGTTCGGCTTCATGAACTACATCATCGGCGGCAGCCAGTTCACAGCCACGCAGAAAAAGAACGCCCAGGAAGCCGTATCGATGCTGACCGGTGCCGCTGACAAGGCCGAATGGTATGACCAGTACGTCGATCATGACATGTCTCGTGACACCAACCCGCTCTCCCTGAAGCAGATGCGCAACGCCTTGACATATCTCGACACCCAGAACAACCTCCGCAAGGCGAACGGTCAGTCGGCGCTCAGCGTCAGCCTCCGCATGACTGTGGCAGCCGCCCTTAATGCATCATATTCATCGAACATCTGGGGACACTCGGGCTGCTACTGGGATAACGGTGAAAATCTTGCCGGTGGAGGCGGTGCATATACCGGCGGCGAGACTGAGGACACCCTAGGCTGGCCCTACACCGGTCTCTACACTCAGGAAAAAGAGG
Source organism: uncultured Collinsella sp. (assembly GCA_900555955.1). Classification (GTDB taxonomy): domain Bacteria; phylum Actinomycetota; class Coriobacteriia; order Coriobacteriales; family Coriobacteriaceae; genus Collinsella. The sequence continues at coordinate 4,315 of USNA01000085.1, forward strand.
CATTCGATAAGTACGTCGAGAAGAATAGTGACCTTGGAAACCATCGATATGATTCCTACTATATCTACCAGCACTACAGCAGCATCTACCATGAGTGCGGGCACTATCTCAACATCATCGATGCCGGCACGAAGGCTATTGGCATCGCGACCGGTAGCGGTAAGAACACCGATTCCGAGGTAACAATCTTCGATTACAGCTCTTTTGACAGTGAGGCTGATTTCACTGTCTCCGAGTTCAAGAAGCTCCTGAACGACTACATCGATTCCGCCTACAACGCAGGCGGCACGCAGGAGCAGAAGGCGCAACTCAAGGAGCTTCAGGGCAAGCTCGCCGAGGCGCAGAAGAACTTTGGAACTACTAGGGAAGCTTACTTCGCAGCTGTAAACGGGCAGGATGCCGCCCAGGACGCTTTCACCGCAGCCGATGTGAACATGAACACCGCCAAGGGTGAGTACGAGAAGGCTAAGTCCGGCACCGCCGCCGCGAAGACGGCATACGACGCCGTCGAAGCCAAACTCAAGGGTGTCGACGTCAAGACGCCCCAGACCAAGCTCGACGCCGCCAAGTGCGATGCCGCTACTGCCCAGGCAGCTCTCGATAAGGCAAACGCCACGCTTGCTGACAGCAAGACGAAGGCAGCCGAGGCCGCTGCTCAACAGGCGAAGGCTCGCAGCGCCCGCGACGCCGCCAAGGTAAAGTCCGATCAGGCCAACGAGGCGTATGACAACGCTACCGCTTCGGTCAAGGACCTTGCCGCCAAGTGCGATGCCGCCAAGACGGATCTTGCGAACAAGCAGGGCACGCTTAACGATGCCAAGAAGGCCGACGACACTGCCCAGGCTAGCGTTGACAAGGCTCAGGCCGCAGATGTGCACGCCGCGACCGCTCTTTCGGGCGCCAAGCAGGCAGTTGCCGCCAAGACGCAGACCCTGTCCGACGCACAGGCGAAGGCCAAGGCTGCCGAGGGCGAACTGGCCGGCGCAAACAAGGCCTTCGAGCGCTTCGCTGGAGCCCAGAAGGCGGTCGACGACGCCAAGGCCGCCTATGACGCCGCCGTCGCCG
>USNA01000086.1 GCA_900555955.1 uncultured Collinsella sp.
CTGATGGATCTCGATGCATTTTTTGCGAGCGTGGAGATGCTCGACCATCCCGAGCGGCGCGGCAAGCCGCTCATCGTGGGTGGCGATGCCGATTCCCGCGGCGTCGTGTCCACCTGCTCATACGAGGCGCGTCGTTTTGGCGTGCACTCCGCCATGCCCTCGGCCGAGGCACAGCGCCTCTGTCCGCCGGCCATTTGGACGCACGGGCATTTCGCTCGCTACCACGAGGTCAGCGCGCAGGTCATGGCTATCCTTGCCGACGAGACCCCGCGCGTAGAACGCGTATCCATCGACGAAGCCTTTATCGATATCACACCGGGTCGCTTTGCCCCCGAAGACCCGCTGCTGGTTGCGCGGCGCATCAGTGATCGCGTGGCAGCGCTGGGGGTGACCTGCTCCATTGGCGTGGGCTGCAACAAGACGGTTGCAAAGATCGCAAGCGAGCGGGACAAGCCGTTTGGGCTGACCATCGTGCGCCCCGGAACCGAACAGCGCTTTTTGGCCGCGCTGCCGGTATCTGCCATGAGCGGCATCGGGCGCTCGGCCGAGGAGCGATTGCGCCACATGCGCATCTACACGCTCGGCGAGCTATCACGCGCACCGGAATCTACCTTGGCCTCTATTTTTGGCGTCAACGGCGAACGCATGCGCCAGCGTGCGCTGGGACTCGAAATCTCCGAAGTCACGAGTCTCGATGAAGAGCGCGAGGTCAAGTCGGTCAGCAATGAACGCACCTTTGCGAAAGATTTGACCGAGCGTCAGGACATCGAAGCGGCGATTGCGCTGTTGGGCGAGTCAGTGGGACGCCGCCTGCGCCGTCAGGGACTAACTGGGGCCACGGTGACGCTCAAGCTCAAGTATTCGTATGGAAGCGGTCGCTCGGCACAGCGCCGGCCCCCTGCCACATCCGACCGACGATGAGAACATTTTTGTGGCGGTGGCGCTCGAGCTGCTCGACAACATCTGGCAGGAAGGCATGCATGTGCGCCTGGCGGGCATCGGCATGAGCGACTTTGACCATCAGGGCGGCATCCAGACCGACCTGTTCTGCGAAATCGACGACCGCGGAGCCCAATCGAGCGACCGTCGCGACCTCTCAGTCGCTATCGACGCCGTCCGAGACAAGTTCGGCGACACCGCCCTATCCTTCGGCCGTCAATCCCGCTTCTCCTCCCAATGATTTTTCTGGGACGGGGATTAAAAAATCATTTTGGCGCTATCGGTGCTTTTGATTATTTTGGGACGGGGATGAAATAATCATTTCAGGCCTCATTTCGCCCTCTGAATAATATTTGTCCCGATTCCCGTAATGCGCGAAATCTGGGTAATCGTAAAGCCTCGATGTTTCAACATTGCTAACAAACGATTCCGTTCTTGCTTCGGCAACGTCTTGAGCTGGTAGGGCTCAAGTGGAGCCAATAGAGCCTGTGCGACTTCCAAAGCATCCATATCGGAAACGTGTTTGCCTTCAGGCAAATAATACGGATTGGGCTTACCATCTGTACTTGTAAGGTAAAACGCCTCAGAACCACCAAAAAGTTCGACAATATCACTGCAATCGCAGATTTCAGGCGTACCGAAATACTCGTGGAAGCTACTCCACCGATATATGGGTGCAGAAGATATGCCTGCCTTCGCTGGGTTGTCGTGAATGTAACGAACACAACGGAGCAACTGCTCATCATCGGAAATGCCAACACTCTTAAAGCGTTCTTGAAAAACTGGCCCACGCCTGCCTGTCTTCAAATTAAATCGCATAGCATACGCTGTATCTATGGCGTGCATCGCAGCACTCATTTGGTTATCGGGGTCATCAAATAGCAGATGCACATGATTGTCCATCAAACACCAAGCAAGCAACCGAATATGGTCGGATGAAAATCGCTGACTCATCAGATTGAGGAAATAGTAGCGGTCGTCATCGTCCTCAAAGATCAGCTGGTCAGCACAACCTTTGACCATAACATGATAATGACCGAGTTCGGATAACACACGGGCAACGCGAGTCATCGAAGCCCTCCCTTCCGAGTTTGCGATAGCTACAGCATACAAAAGGAGGGAAAAGAAAAAACCGAACCGCCCAACAAAGATGAGCGGTTCGGTGAACGGTAGGAATGATTTTTTTATCCCCGTCCCAGAAAAATCATTTAAAGGAGGTCAAGGGGAAGCTGGGGGGCGTCGCCCCAGAGCTTCTCGAGACGGTAGAACTCGCGCGCCTCGGGAGTGAAGACGTGGACGACAACCGAACCGTAGTCCATGAGCATCCAAGTCTTCTGCTCGCGGCCCTCGATGGAAAACGGGTGCTCACCGCAAGCCTCGGCGACCTTCTCCTCAATCTCGTCGACGATGGAATCAACCTGGCGGTTGTTGATGCCGGTAGCGAGGACAAAGTAGTCACACACATCGGAAAGCTCAGTCAGGTCGAGCACCTGAATGTCCTCGCCTTTCTTGTCGTAGGCGGCCTGCGCGGCGGCGCGGGCGACATCCTCGGCGGCGACACCGCTCGCGGACAGCGAGGCGGCAGTGCGGTCGGACGTGGCAATGAAGCTCTTGTGCTCCACACCTTCAAGAATCTGCTCGTCGGTCATGGTCTCGTCGGCCATGGAATACCTCTTTCTAGACAGCCCGAGCTAGCGCAGCTGGGCGTAATGGTTGTAAATCGTAATAGCCGTGGGATAAAGATAACGCCCGGTCTGGATCACATAGACCAGACCCTGCGCAAAACAGGAGAAGAACAACTCGTCGAGTGAGGACTTCCCCACCATCTTGCGCAGCGCATGGGCATAATCGCCGTGGCGGTTGGGTTCGATGGCATCGGCCACAAAGACCACCATATCGAGCGGCTTCATGTCGCAAGCGCCCACGGTGTGACGGTCGACAGCCTGAAAGACCGCCGGCGACAGCTCGGGAAAAAGCTGCGGAAGCTCATAGGCGGCAACCGGGCCATGCAAAAGCGGCGTCGCGGCAGACGGAGAGCCGGCAATCTTAATGCCATAATGCAGAGCACGCGTGACCAGCTCGTCGTCGGAGAGCACCTTGTCCCAGTCATGGATCAGGCCGGCGGCAGCGGCATCAAAGCGGTCGACACCGTACACCTCGGCTAGGTGCAACGCAGTCTCGGCAACCCCGAGCGAATGCACGTAGCGCTTACGCTTATCCTTCATGCGCACATCGAGCAACTCGTGGATACGCGTCAAGAGAGCGCGCTCGTCGCCCTCAAACTGATCTTCTACCGACAACGTTCTCCCCCATCAATCAAAAGCGTCTTGCCCAAGATCGGCATACAGACCGCGCTTACGGATATAGCCGAGCACGGACTCGCTCGTAAGATAGTGCACGCTCATGCCGCGAGCAACCCGCTTGCGAATGTTGGTCGAGCTAATCGCCAGCGCCGGAATCTGAATATAGCGAACGTCGAATGGCAGTCCCGATTCCTTAATCCGCGCCCGGGCCGTATCGATGTCAAAGCCGGGACGCGTCGCAGCAATAAAGGTTGCCAGTTCGGCAATCTCATCTGCATTGTGCCAGGTCACAATATCGATAATCGCATCGGCACCCGTAATAAAATAAAGCTTCACCTGTGGCGGGTAAAACTCGCGAAGGGCACGCAGCGTATCGGCTGTGTAGGTGACACCGGCACGATCGATCTCGAAGCGGCTTGCCAAAAAGGCCGGGTTCGCGGCGGGGGCGAGGACCGTCATGGCATAACGGTCCTCAGCAGGCGTCACCGGTTTGTCGAGCTTAAAGGCAGGCGAGCCCGCAGGCATAAAGAGCACGGCGTCCAAGTCAAGGGACTCACGCGCCTGCTCAGCGGTTACCAAGTGCCCGTAATGAATCGGGTCAAAGGTGCCGCCCATAATGCCAAGCCGAAACTCGTGTCCATCCTTGATGGGAAGTTCAGGCAATCCGATTCCACCGCGCAGCGACATGGCTTACTCGCCCTCCGGGGTCTTGACGTCTTCCGCAGCAAAAGCGTCATCGGTACCGTCAATGGCACCCACCGCGTCGACAACCTTCAAGCTATCATCGGCGACGTCAACAACCTCGACGGCGACGTCCTCGCTACCGACCTCGAACTCGTCCTCGAGTTCGTCCTCGAACTCCGAGAAGTCCTCGGCGCCCTCAAAGTCAAAGGCGCGCTGGCAAATGCGAACCTCGTCGCCGGCACGGCAGCCGGCCTTTTCGAGCGCATCGTCAACACCCATGCGGGAAAACTTATGCTGCAGGTAGATGACGGCCTCCTCATTTTCCCAGTCGGTCTGGATGACCATGCGCTCAATCGCGCGACCAACCACACGGAAGGCATGAGGCTCTTCTTGGACAATGCGGAACCGCTTCTCGCGCTGCAGGCGGCGACGCTCCCACTCCTCGTCGCGCAGATCGACCGGCTCATCGGAAACTGCAAGTTCCGCGCGGAGCTTGGCCACCTGCTCGCCCACGGCAAGCATCAACGTGTTGAGACCGGCACCCGTCACAGCGGAGACGGCAAAGAACATATGACCATCATCGAGCGCTGCACGCTTAAGGTCGGCAATCTTGTCGGCCGTTCCCGGAGCGTCGCATTTGTTGGCGACGACGATCTGCGGGCGCTCCGAGAGCTCGGCACCATACTGCTCGAGCTCACGGTTGATGATGCGATAGTCCTCAACCGGATCGCGATCCTCAAACCCGCCCGTCATGTCAACGACATGCATGATCAAGGCCGTGCGCTCAATGTGGCGCAGGAACTGATGGCCCAGGCCACGCCCCTCGCTCGCGCCCTCGATGAGACCGGGGACGTCGGCAACGACGTAAGAATATTCGCCAGCACGCACCATACCCAGATTAGGCACAAGCGTGGTAAAGGGATAGTCGGCGATCTTGGGACGGGCAGCGCTCATACGCGCGATGAGCGAAGACTTACCCACCGAGGGAAAGCCCACGAGCGCGGCATCGGCCATAAGCTTCATCTCGAGCTCGATCCAGTGTTCCTCAGCCGGCTCGCCGAGCTGGGCAAACGCGGGCGCGCGGCGCACCGACGTCACAAAATGAGTGTTACCCAGACCGCCAGCACCACCGGGCGCCACGACAACGCGCTCGCCGTCGTGCACCAAATCGGCAATCTCGAACATCGGAGTCTGCGTCTCGGGATCGAGCTCGCGGACTACGGTGCCCATGGGGACTTTCAAAATCAGGTCCTCACCGCTCTTGCCGTTGCGGCGGGCACCCTGGCCATGCGTTCCGCGCTCGGCACGGAAGTGATGCTTAAATCGGTAATCAATCAGAGAGGACAGCTGAGCATCGGCCTGGATGACGACGTTGCCGCCACGACCGCCGTCGCCGCCATCGGGGCCGCCCTTGGGAACAAATGCCTCGCGCCTA
>USNA01000087.1 GCA_900555955.1 uncultured Collinsella sp.
CTTCGTTAAACGGGCGCTAGGGCGTCACCCTTACACCAACATTTTCGACGCGATCGAGGGGTTCGAACCCGACAGGGTGCGAAGCTGAGGAAACGCGAAGCGTTTTCCAGCGCAGCACGCGAGGAGCGGAGCGACGAAGCGGGGCTCGGGCGGCGAAATGGACCCTTGGCGAATACCCGTGTGCAAAAATGCCAAATATGAGTACTGCTACCTTTTTAGTAGCAGCGTTTTCGAAGTCATAAAAGGCAAATCCGGCATTAGAACGACGATCGATAGTCCAGTTAAGCCAATTTGCCAACTACAAAACTGGACATATGTGGCCCAACTCGTCTAAAAACAACTAATTTATATGTTACGAAGTTAGTGCCCGTACTCATATTTACCACTTTTTGCACACGGCCCATCCCGGCCATGGTAAATCGATAGCAAAACGGGCTCCAGTTCGCCCAATCGTGTGCCAAACGGCACGTGACGGTCTGGAGCCCGCTTCAAATTGCTATGCCTAATAGCGCTAAGCCAAAACACCCGCCAGGATCTCGATCAGGCTGTCCACATCGGCCTCCTCGCACACGAGCGGCGGAAGGAAGCGCAGCGTATGTGCGCCTGTAGCGTTGATCACGGCACCAGCCCCCAATGCACGGGCCACGACGTCGTGTGCATCACCCGCGGCATCATCCAAATCGCAGCCGAGCATCAGGCCGCGACCACGCACCTCTACCACATGCGGAAGCTTAGCCAGCGCCTGCTCCATATAGGCGCCAACCTTGGCAGCATGCTCGGCATAATCGCCGTGCACAAGCGCGGAGAGCGTCGCAGCACACGCCGCGATGGCCAAGCAGCTGCCACCGAAGGTCGAACCATGATCGCCGGGCTTAAAGACGTCGGCGATTTCCTTCTTTGCCACCACGGCACCCATAGGCACACCGTCGGCAATGCCCTTGGCAAGGCTCATGATGTCGGGCTCCACGCCATAGGTCTGGAACGCAAACGGCTTACCCGTACGAAAGATTCCGCACTGGACCTCGTCGGCAATAAGCACGGCACCCACCTCGTGCGCCAAGTCGCGCGCCGTAGCCATAAACTCCTCGGTCATGGGATGCACACCGCTCTCGCCCTGGATCGGTTCGAGCATCACGGCACAGATTTCACTGCCCAACTGCTTAAAGATTGCACGCAGCTCATCCACATCGTTGGGTGCGCAGGCCACAAAGCCACCCGGCAGCGGGCGGAAACTGTCCTGCAGCCAATCCTGCATGGTCGCGGCAATGGTCTCGAGCGTACGACCGTGAAAGCCGCCACGCATGCACACGATGGTGTTGCCTCCGTTGCCGGCACGCTTGGCGTACAGACGCGCGAGCTTCATAGAGCCCTCGTTGGCCTCGGCACCGGAATTGGCAAAGAACGTCTCCCACACCTGCTCGCCCGCAGCCGGAGCGCCAAGCGCCGCCGCTGTGGTCTCGTCGCCGGCGGCAATCGCGTCGGCAAGCACGCGTGCACCGTCCGCATCATCGTTAGCGAGCTTGGACAGCAGCGCCGCGACCTGGCCGCGCTGCTCGATGTAGAAATAGTTGGAGACATGCAGGAGCCTCTTGGTCTGGGCCTCGAGCGCCGACAGCACTGCCGGATTGCCGTGGCCCAGGCTGCACACGCCGATGCCGGCAAGAAAATCGAGGTATTCGCGACCATCGTCGCCGGTGAGCTTCATGCCGTGGCCTTCGACAAACTCGACCGGCGAGCGACCAAAGGTGTGCATGACATAGTGGGATTCGAGCGATTGTTGTGCTGCAAGTGACATGAGATACCTTTCGTTAAGTGCCAGGTAGCGCGGACTGTGGGCGTAATGGCGTAGCAATTTCGAGCCGGCTAGACCGTCTGGAGCTTCTCGACCTCGTCGAGGTTCTCGGTCAGGCGCGCCGCAAAGGTCGAAAGCGGGTGCGGGTGCGTATCGAACTCGTAGGCCGTCTCGGTAGAATGGATCACGGTGCCGACGCCAGCATCGGTCAGCAGCTCAAGCAGCAGCGAATGCGGCGTGGTACCGTTAATGATGTGGGCGCGAAATACGCCGCCGGCAAGCGCATCGACGGCCGCGCGCAGCTTGGGAATCATGCCCTTATCGACCTCCCCGCTATAGAGCATCTCGTTAACCTCGTCGAGCGTTAAATTGGAGATGAGCGAGTCCTTGTCGCTAAAGTCCTTGTACAGGCCGTCGACGTCAGTCAAAAAGATCGCCTTGTGCGCGTGGAGCGCCGCCGCAACGGCGCCGGCGGCGGTATCGGCGTTGATGTTGAAGAATCCGCCGTCCTCCCCCGCTGCGACGGTAGCGATGACGGGGATGTACTCGCTATCGAGCAAGCGCTCGATATAGTCGGTGTTGACGTGCGTCACTTTGCCCACGCGACCGAGCTCGGGGTCGAGCGGCTCGGCGATGAGCGTGCCGGCATCGCTGCCCGACACGCCTACGGCCAGGTTGCCGTGGTGGTTGATGGCAGCAACCAGCTCCTGGTTAACCTTGCCGCCCAGTACCTCGCGCACGATATCCATAGTCGCCGGCGTGGTCACGCGCTGGCCGTTCTTAAACTCGACGGGAATATCGTAATGGCTCAGCGCCTCGTTGATAGCCTTGCCGCCACCATGCACGATGACGGGGCGCATACCGATGATCTTGAGCAAAACGATGTCGCTCATCACGTCGCGGCGCAGTTGCTCATCGACCATGGCTGCTCCGCCATATTTGATAACGACCGTCTTGCCGGTCAGGTTTTTAATCCACGGCAGTGCTTCGAACAGCAGCTGCGCGGTTGCTTCGTTGGATTCGCTCGAACGACAGTCGCGTGCGAATTTCATAATCTGCCTCGTCTTTCGTATCGTTATCACGCCGTGCTTCGCTGCCCGCAATCGCGGCAAGATGCGAAGCGCGCCTGGAATCTAGGAACGGTAGTCGCCGTTGATGGAGATGTACTCGTGCGTGAGGTCGCAGGTCCACACGGTCGTTGCCGCGTCGCCTGCACCCAGGTCGGCCGAGATCACGATCTCGGGTGCCTCAAAACGTCGCAGGGCCTCGTCCTCGTCAAAGGGAACGGTCAGGCCATCGCGGCAGACGGGCATGCCCATCATGTCGATGGAAACGTCTTCCTGATGAAACTTCACGCCGCACTTGCCGAGCGCCATGGCAACGCGGCCCCAGTTGCAGTCGTGGCCGGCGATGCAGGTCTTGACGAGCGGCGAGTTGGCGACGGCACGGGCGGCGATATCGGCTTCCTCGTCGTTGGCGGCGCCGGTGACGTTAACCGTCACGAGCTTTGACGCGCCCTCGCCATCGGCCGCAATGTTGCGCGCCAGGCTCTCGCACACCTCGTGCACGGCAAAGGACAGTTCGTCAAAGGCGTCAGTGCCCTCGACGATAGCCTCGGTATCAGCGGCAGCAGCGCCAGAAGCAAGCATGATGCAGGTGTCGTTGGTCGAGGTATCGGAATCGATCGTCACCTTATTGAAGGTCTGCTTAACGGTCGAGAGCAGCAGGGCATGAAGTGCCACCGGCTCGACGGGGGCATCGGTAGTAATGACCGCGATCATGGTGGCCATATTGGGCATGATCATGCCCGAGCCCTTGCACATGCCGCCCACCGTATAAGCGTTGCCCGCATGACGCGCAGCCTCACTGCGATAGCGAACGGCATACTCCTTGGAGTGCGTGTCGGTCGTCATGATGGCGCGAGCGGCATCGGCGCCACCGTGGGCGGAAAGTGCCTCGTAGGCAGCAGGAATGGCGGTCTCAAACGTGTCGATCGGCAGAATCTGCCCGATCACACCCGTGGAGGCAACCAGAATCTGCTGGGGCTCGCAGCCGATGACCTGCGATGCGATGCTGCATGTCTCTCGGGCGCAGGCTAGGCCAGTCTCGCCCGTGGCGGCGTTCGCGTTGCCGGAGTTGATTGAAACACCGGCGACGATGCCATAGCCCTTGTCCGCATCGCCCAGGTTGGCACGGCTCACTTGCACGGGCGCCGCGCAAAAGCGATTGGTGGTAAACACGCCGGCACCGGGACAGGGTTTATCGGGCACGACGAGCGCGTAATCCAGACGCTCGGGGTTCTTGCGGAACCCAGCGTGGATGCCCGCAGCTTTAAAACCAGCCGCTGCCGTAACGCCACCCTCGACGGCGCGTATCTTAATATCAATCAGGTCGGTATTCATCATCCCTACGGCTCCCTATATCAAATAAAAAAGCGGGCATCGGCTGGCACGCCATACCGGTCGCAATTAGTAGACCAGCTTAAAAGTGGCGCCCAACTCGATACCCGACTACCAAATCGTTAACAATCGAATGTGCTACACCGGGCACGCCACTGTGGGCAAGCCTCGTCGCTCGTCAAAGCCAAAAACGATGTTGGCGCACTGGACCGCCTGGCCTGCTGCACCCTTGCACAGATTGTCGATAGCACCCGTCGCCACCAGCACGCCCGCGCGCTTGTTGAGCGCAAGACCGATCTGGGCAGCGTTGGTGCCGGCGACCGAAGCCGTCTTGGGCTGCTGGCCGGCATCGAGCACGCGTACAAAGGTGCGACCGGCGTAGAACATCTTGTAATGGTCGACGACGTCCTCAAGGGTCAACGTGTCGAGAGCCCGCGGCGCGAGCGGCATCGTCACCGTGGAAAGCAGGCCGCGCTTGAGCGGTGCCAAGTGCGGAGTAAAGACGACACGATCGGTCAGGCCCAGAATCTGCTCGATCTCTGGTGTGTGGCGATGTTTGCCTACGCCATAGGCCTCTAAGTTCTCGTCTGCGCTACAAAAGTGGGTGCGAGCGTTGCAGGACTTACCGGCGCCCGTCACGCCGCTAATGGCATCGACGATTACGGGGCCGTTCTCGGCCACCCAGCCCGCACGCACGGCAGGAGCAGCAGCAAGGCTCGTTGCGGTGGGATAGCAGCCGGCGCAGGCGACCAAAACGGGCTTTCCGGTGGCATGGCTGGAAGCAGCGGTCTCTAAGTCCTGGCAGAACAGCTCGGGCAGGCCAAAAGCGCGGGTCTTGAGCAACTCGGGGCTCGTGTGCTCGGCGGCATACCATGCCTCAAAGACAGACGCGTCGCTCAGACGGTAATCGGCCGAAAGATCAAAGCAGGAGACGCCCGCGGCAAGGAGCGCGGGCACCTGTGCCATGGCAGCCGTGTGCGGCACGGCAAGAAAGACCGCATCGCAGCTCTTGAGCTCGGAGGCGGCATGCGTGGTGAAAACCAGATCGCACACGCCAGCAAAGCTCGGATACACCGCGGACAGCGGCTGGCGGGCGCCGGCGTCGGGCGAAGTGGGGTATTTGTCAA